>NZ_JBEXZS010000144.1:0-9018 GCF_040593685.1 Methylobacterium sp. EM32
TCTTGCCGGTGCCGCCTTGAGCGGAATCGTAGGCGGCGGCGGTGCCCGCCACCGTCACGGCGTCGGTGCCGACGAGGCCCGACAGGCCGTAGGTCAGGCTGCCGAGCGGCGCTCCGCCGGTGCCGTCATAGACCTTCGTGGCACTGCCCGCGACCGAGGCGGCGAGCGGCGCCTTGGCGACGGTGAGGGAGCCATCCGCGAAAGTGATGGCGTAGTTGGCCGAGGTCAGGCTGGACGGCGTGATGGCGTAGGAGCCGGCATTCACCGCGCCTTGCGCCGTGCCGCCATAGCTCACGCTGCCGCCGAGGACGGACGGGCCTTCGCCGTTGACGAGGCCGGCATACGAGACGCCGTTGCCACCCGTGAAGGCCTGACCATCATAGGTCCTGGTCGCCGCGTTGGCGGTGACGGTGAGCGGCGCCTGGTTCACGGTCAGGGCGCCGTCCGCGAAGGTGACGGCGTAGTTGGCCGAGGTCAGGCCGGACGGCGTGATGGCGTAGGTGCCGGCATTCACCGCCCCCTGCGCCGTCCCGCCGTAGCTCACGCTGCCGCCGATGACGGACGGGCCTTCGCCGTTGACGAGGCCGGCATACGAGACGCCGTTGCCGCCCGTGTACGCCTGGCCGTCATAGGTCTTGCTCGCCGCTTTCGCCGTAACGGTCAGCGGCGCGGGGGTGATCGAGCCGATCGCCGCGGAGGCGGTCGTGGAGGCCAGGACGTAGTTGCCGGAGGCCGCGCCCGACAGGGCGAGGCCCGTCGCGGTCACGGTCTTGCCGGTCCCGACCCCGGCGCTGTCGAAGGTTGCGCCGGTGCCCGCGACGGAGACGCTGGCAGTGTCCGCCGGTGCCACGCCCGAAAGGCTGTAATGGGTCGGCAGCAGCGAGGCGACGGTGGTGCCGTCATAGGTCTTCGAGACGGTGCCGACCAGCGAGGCCGTTGCCGTCACCGTGGCGGGGATGATGGTGAGGCCGGTCGCGTTCGGGACGGTGACGATGCGGTAGATCCTGCCGGCCGGGCTGGTCGCGACCGCGCCCGCCGCGGTGACCGCGTAGTCGCCGACGGGCGAGATCGTGATCGCGCTCGTCGAGAAGGTGCCGGGGTTGGTGATGAAGTCGCCGGACCGGAGGCCGGCATAGGTCGCCACGAAGTCCGGGTTGTCGGTGTTGTACTTGCGGCTGACGGCGACCGGCGTCACGGCGATGACGGGGGAGACGCCGTAGAGCTGCGGGTAATAGGCAGTCGTGAGACCGCCTTGGCCGGCCTGGTTCGGCGGCGCCCAGACGGTGGCGAAGTCGAAGCCGGCATAGGTCGCCCGGAACGCCGTCAGGTCCTGCATCTGCGCCGTGGTCAGGCCGGTGGCGCCCGTCGTCAGTCCGGCGCCGAAGCCGTTTGCCTGTCCGGTGGTCTGCGTATCCCAATAGAGGTTCGTCAGCAGGCCGCCGCGTCTGTTGCCGACGAGGCCGCCCACATTGGAGGCGCCCGAGACGCTGCCGATGGCGTAGGATTGCCTCAGCGTGCCGTTGTTCGTGCCAACGAGGCCGCCCGCATTCGCCGTACCCGAGACGCTGCCCGTGGCGTAGGATTGGCTCACCGTGCCGAACTGGTTGTAGGCGACGACGCCACCCGCATTGGTGCCCGAGACACTGCCGGTGGCGTAGGACTGGTTCACCGTACCGTAATTGTAGCCGACAATCCCGCCGACGTTGCTGCTGCTGCCAATGCTCGAGATGCTGCCGGTGGCGTAGGACTGGCTCACCGTGCCGTAATTGTTGTAGCCGGCGATGCCGCCGATCGAGAACGATCCCGAGACGCTGCCGGTGTTGTAGGACTGATCCACCGTACCGTAATTGACGTAGGCGGCGACGCCGCCGGCGAAGTAGCCGCCCGAAACGCTGCCGCCGACGAGGCCGAGGCCGCTCACGCGGCCATTCGTGCCGAGATAGCCGATCAGCCCGACGTAAGTCCCACCCCCGTTGACGGTCAGCCCGCTGATCGCGTGGCCCGCCCCGTCCAGGCTGCCGGTGAAGTTCGAGGAGTAGTCACCCACCGGCACGAAGCCGGTAGCGCCCCAGATGCCGGAGGAGGCCGCCGTGCCGGCGGTGGTGCTGGCGTCGATATCCTTGGTCAGCCGGTAGCTGCCCGCGAGGTTCGTCCCCATCAGCTGCAGCTGGTGCAGGTTTGACACCGCGACCACGCCCTTGGCGTCGGCGGTGGCTGCCTCCGCGCGAAGGATCGGCCGCATGTCGCCGGCCTGGTACCAGACGGTGGAGAAGTCGAAGCCAGCGTAGCTCGCGGAGGCGCGCGCCTGCGCCGTGATCAAGCCCGTCGCGCCCGTGGCCGTGCCGCTGCCGACGCCGGCCGCCCGCCCGGTAGAGGCCGTGTCCCAGTAATTGCCCGTCAGTGTGCCGCTGTTGTTGTATCCGACGAGGCCGCCCACGCGGCTGGAGCCCGTGACGCTGCCGCTGGCGTAGGACCCGGTCAGCGTGCTGCCGAGGTTGTTGCTGCCGACGAGGCCGCCCACGCTGTCGGAGCCCGAGACGGCTCCGAGGGCGTAGGACTGGCTCACCGCGCCGCCGCTGGTGCCGACGAGGCCGCCCACGGCGTCTTGGCCCGTGACGGTTCCGGAGGCGTAGGACTGGCTCACCGTGCCGGTGGTGGTGCCGACGAGGCCGCCCGTGCCGGAATTGCCGAAGCCGCCGGAACTCGTGACGCTGCCGGTGGCATAAGACTTGTCGACCGTGCCGCTGCTCCAGCCGACGAGGCCGCCCGTGTCGCTGGCGAGGAAGCCGGCGTTATTCGTGACGCTGCCGGTGGCATAGGACCCGCTCACCGTGCCACTGCTGGTGCCGACGAGGCCGCCCACTCTGTTGCTGGAGCCCTTGACGCTGCCGGTGGCGTAGGACTGGCTCACCGTGCCGCTGTTGTTGCCGACGAGGCTGCCCACGTAGCCGTTGGCCGTGACGCTGCCGCCGACGAGCCCGACGCCGCTCACGGTGGCGCCGCTGCCGAGAGAGCCGATCAGTCCGACGTGATATTGGCTTGGCAGAGCGATGGTGAGGCCGCTGACCGTGTGGCCCGCCCCGGCCAGGCTGCCGGTGAAGGCTGAGGTGTTGTTGCCCACCGGCACGAAGCCGCTTGCGCCCCAGATGCCGGCGGAAGCCGCCGTGCTGCTGGTCGCGCCGGCATCGATGTCGGCGGTGAGCGTGTAGCTCGCCGCGAGGTTGGCCCCCATGAGCTGGAGCTGGTGCAGGTTCGACACCGGGACGACGCCGTTGACCGCCGTCGCCGCCTCGGAGCGCAGGATCGGGCGCATGTCGCCGGCCTGGTACCAGACGGTGGAGAAGTCGAAGCCGGTATACTTCGATGCGGTGCGCGCATCCGCGGTGCTCAGGCCGGTGACGGCCATCAGGCCATATCCCTGGCCGACACCGGAGCTCTTGCCGGAGGTATCCTTGTCCCAGAAGCTTCCGGTGATGCTGGTCCCATCGTGGTAGCCGGCGAAGCCGCCCGTCAAGGTCGTACCCGTGACAGCCCCGGACGAATAGGACTGGTCGATTTTGCCGCCGGACGAGTTCCTGCCCACGAAGCCGCCCACGTAGGACGTGCCCGTGACGCTGCCGGTCGCATAGGACCGCGTGATGGTGGCGTAGATCGAGCCGTTCCAGGCACTCTCTCCGATCAGACCACCGGTAAGGATATCTGAACCGGTGACGGAGCCGGTGGCGTAGGATTCGCTGATGCTTCCCCTGTTCCTGCCGACGAGACCACCGGTCAAGACGTTCCCGGTGACGGTCGAGTTGGAATAGGATGTCGCGATGGAGCCGGCATTGAAGCCGACGAGGCCGCCAGTGATAGTGCCGCCGGTCACCGATCCCGTGGTGTAAGACCGGCTGATCGTGCCGCCATTGTTGGACCCGACGAGGCCACCAACAGCGGTACCGCCCTTCGTGCTGCCGCCGAGCAGGCCGATCTGCGTCACCGATCCGGCGCCGAGATTGCCGATCAGGCCGACGGAGTTCTCGCTCGACCGGTTGATGGTCAGGCCGGAGATGGTGTGGCCAGCGCCGTCCAGGCTCCCGATGAACGGCGTGCCGTTATTCCCCACTGGACGGAACCCGGCGGCCCCGTTCCACGCCGCCGTGCCGGCGGCATCGATGTCGGCGGCGAGCCGGTAGGAGCCCGAGGTGCCCATGCCCTGCACGCCGTAGATGTCGGCGAGCAGGTACGGGGTTGCGCTCGTGCCGTCCCCACCCGTGGCGCGCAGGAACGATCCGGACCGGATCTGGAAGTCGCCGGCCGCGAAGCCCGGCAGGATCGCGGCGTTCTGCACCCAGGAGCCGCCCATCAGGGTGAACCGCCCCACCGACACCGCGTCGGTCGCCGAGATCGTCCCGCCCCCACCCGTGGCCAGGGTGAGCCCGCCGGCCGGCGCCGTGATCGCGGCGTTCAGCGTGATCGCGTTCGTCGCCTGGAGCGACAGGGTCGCCCCGCTGCTCCACGACAAGGGCGCCGTCACGGTGATGTCGCCCGCCTGCGACCCGACCGAGTGGGGGCCGGTCGTCACCGACACGTTGGCGCTGGCGAGCGCCGTCAGCAGCGTGCCGGCATTGATCACCGAATCGTCGCCGGTCGCGGAGAAGCCGCTGTCGGCGGTCTGCGTCCCCGACGAGATCGTGATGTTGTAGGGGTCGAGGAGCAGGGTGCCGAAGGCGCCCTTCGCGGCGGTCAGGTCCGTCCGGCCGTCATAGGCGAGGTGCCCCTTCGACGACACCTCCGCTTCGCCGCCGTTCCCGCTCAGTGCGCCGCCCCGGGCGCTGATCGTGCCGGCGAACCGCGTGCTCGCGTCCGACCACACCACCACGTCGCCGCCGGTGCCGGCCTCGATCGCGTCGGCCCGGATCTCCGTCCCGGCATCGATCGCCACATTCTGCGCGTGCGCCAGCCGCCCGGCGCCCTGGCGCCCGCCGCCGAGCCGCACCACGCCCCCACCGGCCGCGCCCGAAACGTCGATCCGCGCCAGCGTCAGCGCCATCTCCGGCGCCGTCGCCACCACCCGGCCGCCCTGGCCGGTCCGGCCCGTCGCCGCCAGCGTGCCAGTGAGCGCCAGGCCCTCCGTCGCCCGCACCGAGATCCGCCCGCCGCGCCCGCCCGAGGCGTCGAGATTGCCCGCCACCGTCACGTGGCGCCCGGTGACCCGCACCCGGCCGCCGGATTCCGTTCCGGCCCCCGAGGCGTCGAGCCGCGCCCTGGCGCCGACCGTCACCGTCCCGTCGCCGCCCGAGAGCGTGATGCTGCCGTTGCGCCCCGAGACCGCGCGGGCCTCGACCGTCCCCGACAGGTTCACCGCCTGACGCGCCATGTCCCGCGCGGCGGCGGCCGTCAGCACCACGCTGCCGCCATCGGCCGAGATCGTGCCAGAATGCGAGACCAGCGCGCCGCGCCCCTTGGCGTTCGTCGGCACCGCGACCTGCAGGAACCCGTCGCCCGAGAGATCCAGCGTCGCCTGCTCGCCCGAGCCGAGGCCCACCTTGCCCATCGGCACCGCGATCGTGCCGCTGTTCGACACACGGCCGCCGATCAGCGCCGCGTAGCCGCCGCGGCCCACCGTCACCGTGCCGTGGTTCGTCACCTTCGCCGAGGCGCCCGAACCGCGGAACTGGCGCCGGCCCGCCTTGAAGTCCTCGTCGGCGATGCCGAGCGTCGAGGCGACGAAGCCGCCCTCGGCATTCACCCGGCCGGACCGCGTGATGGTGATGCCGTTCGGGTTGACGAGGTAGACCTGGCCGTTGGCATTGAGCTGCCCGGCGATGGTCGAGGGCGTGTCTCCCGTCACCCGGTTGAGGATCGCCGATTGCGCGTCGGGCTGGCGGATGTCGACCCGGTTGCTGCTGCCGATCGAGAAGCCCTGCCAGTTGACGATCGCCGACTGGCTCGACTGCGTGATCGTCATCGCCCCGCCCGACGGCGTCCCGATCGTGACGCCGCCCGAGACCACCTGCCCGCCTGTCGGCAGACCGTGCGCGCCCGCCGGCACGCCTTGCGCCCGGGCGGGCGCGATCCCGACGAGCGCCGTCGAGGCGAGGAGGATTGCGACGAGCGAAGAGCTGAGACGGGCGACGGGCATCACGGCCGGATCCTCTGGGCATCCTCGGGTCGGCGCGCGATCGGCGCAGCCGCGACCCTGGTGCGGGAACGGGGAAAGGGGAGGCGAGCGGACGCGCGACCCGCGCGTCCGTTCAGAACTGGAGCGCGACGCTGAAGGTCAGGCGGTTGTCGGCGGGCAGACGGTCGGAGCGCTCGGCTCGGCCGTACTCGACGGTCACCGCCGCGTTGGTAAAGCTGAAGCTCGGCGCCGCCGCGATCCGCAGGCCGGCCCCGTAGGACACGCCCCGCACCATCGGCCGCTCGAACGCCGTCGGGTTCTGCTGGCGCACCAGGCCGAACGCCCCGAACCCGTACGGGCTCAGGACGAAGGCGCCCGGCGTCGCGCCGGCCGGCGGCAGGCCGTGACCCTGCTGGGCCGGGATCGACGGCAAGCCGAAGGGCAAGGTCACCGGCATGACGAAGGGAAATTGCAGCTCGCCCCGTGTGACGAAACCCTCGTCGCCCTGCAGCAGGCCGGAATCGAAGGTCGACAGGCCTGACAGGTTGGCAATGCCGATCTGCTCGGCGCGGGCGAGCGCCTGGTTGAACGAGGTCTGGGCCCGCGCTCGCACGTCGAAAGTCAGGTGCTCGGCGAGGGGCTGGGTGAAGGCGAGCGCGGCCTCCACCTTCTGGAAGTCCGGCCGCGCGCCCTGGCGCGACAGGGCCGGCAGGCCGGCGCCGGCCAGCGGCGCCTCGCGCGCCCCGAGCCCGTCGATGCCGAACGAGGCGGTCAGTCGCCCGCTGAGCACGCCCTCGGTGGGGAGGAACCACAGGAAGTCGGTGGCGCCGCGGGCGACGCGCAGCCGGTCGAGGGAGAACGGCGCCTCCACCGGCACGCGGATGTTCACCCGCTCCTCCTGCGCGTCGAAGGCGGCCTCAGTGTTGAGAGTGAAGTCGCGCGAGCGGATCAGCGGGTAGCGCAGGCGGGCCGAGTAGCGCGAGAACTCCGAGGCGAAGCCGACCGAGCCGGGCAGCACCCGCGGGGTGGTGCGGGTGTCGGTGGTCTCGAGGGTCAGGGTCAGGCCGTCGGTGCCGAGCGGCAGGATCAGGCCGACGGCGAGCGCGCGATTGCGCGGTTCGCCCCCCAGGAAGGCGGCGGTGCCGCCGGTGGTCGGCAGGCCGAAGGTGCGGAAGTACAGCACCTCGCCGTGGCCGGTGGGCGAGTTGAGGTCGAGGCCGAGCGAGGCGGTGTAGCGGCCGAGCGAGTCGGCGAGCACGTTGTCGATGCCGGTGAAACCGGTGACGGCCTTGTAGCGCGCCTCGACGACGAGGACGCTGGCGCCCGGAACCTGCCCGGGGGCGAGGGTGGAGCGCAAAGCGGTGCCGGGCATGTCGCCGGCGAGCAGCAGCTTGCGCTCGAGGAGGCCGAGGGTCAGGCCGCGTGTGCCGACGAGGGGGGCGAGGATGGCGGCGGCGCGGTCGCGGATCTCGGGGGGCAGGGTGGAGACGTCCACGCGCTCGATGACGCCGTCGACGACGAGGAGGCGGACGTCGCCGCCGTCGCGCAGCTGCTGGGCCGGGAGGACGACGCGCACCAGGGCGAAGCCGGCCTTGGCGTAGGCCTGTTCGAGCTCGCGGGCGGCGGCGAAGATCTCGGCGGCGGAGACGGCGCGGCCGGAGAGGCGGGCCTCGAGGGCGGCGGTGGCGGCGCCGAGGGCGGGCAGCCCGCCCTGGACGTCGAGGCGGCGTACGCGGACGGAGAGCGCGTCGGCGCCGGGGGGCGCTTCGAGCCCGGTGCCCTCCGGAATGGCGATGGCGCCGCCCTGGCGCTGGAGGGGCGGGCTGAACGAGGGCGGGGTGATCTGCGACGCGGTCTGGGCGAGGGCCGGAGCGGCGGTCAGGGCGAGGAGGAGCGCAGATGAACTAACAGAGAGTCCGACCCGGCGCGATGCAACGGAAAATATTCCGGCTCGGTCCGCTCGTTGAATGCTGATCGACACTCTCTCTCTCCGCCCGCCATAGCCCGAAGCGCTGCGCTTATAGGGCATGCCTCAGCGTAAAAAATCGTATTTTTTGTCCTTCCTTGATCGCAGCCTTGGCGTGTTGCAATTTTACGTCGCCATTTCGGCCCGCAATCAGAAGTTCGTCAGATTTAAATCCTACGTCATAATTTTTCATTTCTATATTTTTATATTTATTGAGTATCTATCAAAATATACATCTATTGTTTCTAAATCAAATACTTATAACTTGTTGATCATTAAAAATTTCACTTTTATCCAGTTGAAATTGCAACGTGACGAGATTTTTGAACACGTCGGCTCGCCGATAGTGCGGCATAATTGTGGTCCTGGCTTCCAGATCGGCAAAGTCTGGTTCCAGACAGATAAATTCATCAGGCGCACGAGGCAATCACGATCGGCATGACCGGGCAGATCTTGATCACAGCGCGGCCGATGCGGGGCCTGTGCCCACGATACGTCGGCCCGGTGATGACGTTCGTGGCAGTGCTGCCGCGAACGGCTCGACACCGAAAGCCGGGCGGAGAGCCAGGCGCCCCCGGTGGAAATCCGGCGCGGGCATCGAGGCCGATGACCGGTCGCGCTGCAACGCCGGCCTGCCGGGCACCCTCGACGGGGCCGACTGGATGACCCGCGATCCGGCGCTCGAGGCGGCGGTCGACGAGTGGCTGACGAAGACGCTGAAGAGCGGGGCCTACGCCAAGGCACTGGCCAAGGCGGCGAAGTAGGGGGCGGGTCCTTCTCCACCCAAGCATCAAGAAACTCAGCGTCATCCCGGGGCTCGTCGAAGACGAGAACCCGGGATCCATATCCACCGGCGGTGACGAACGAGGCGGAATGCGATCCGGCTCATTCTGGAACGTCGGCGTTTATGGATCCCGGGTTCCGCTTCGCGGCCCCGGGATGACGCGGA
>NZ_JBEXZS010000145.1:0-129653 GCF_040593685.1 Methylobacterium sp. EM32
AAACCGCCGCGGGCTCAAACCGCCGCGGGCTCAAACCGCCGCGGGCTCAAACCGCCGCGGGCTCAAACCGCCGCGGGCTCAAACCGCCGCGGGCTCATCGCTGCGATCGCCCATCGGCGACGCTAGGTCAACGCTTCTAGCGTCATCTCCGGAACGTTCAAGAGTTAACTCCAGGGAAGATCACCCCGGGGCGGCCGAGGCGCGCGGCGGGCCGTCGGCCGTTGACATGGCACCTCGCCTCCTCCTTGTGGGGAGGGAAGAAAGCCGGCCTCTGCAACGTCTTGGCCATAGAGGCTTTGGCCCCGGGACCTCGGCCTTGCGACGAAGTGTCGATCCGCCGGCGCGGCGGGGAGAGGAACGAACACGATGACGACGAGGGTCGCCTGCATCGGCGAGTGCATGATGGAGCTGTCGGAGCGGCCCGACGGCAGCCTCTCGCGCGGCTACGGCGGCGATACGCTGAACACCGCGCTCTATCTCGCCCGGCTCGGCGTCGCGGTCGATTACGTGACGGCGCTCGGCGACGATCCGTGGAGCGAGGAGATGCTGGCGGCCTGGGCCGCCGAGGGGGTCGGCACCGGTCAGGTGCGGCGCCTGCCCGGGCGGATGCCGGGGCTCTACATCATCCGCACCGACGCCTCCGGCGAGCGCAGCTTCCATTACTGGCGCGACAGCGCCGCCGCCCGCGACCTCTTCTCCGGCCCCGGCGCCGCGGAGACGCGGGAGGCGCTCGCGGGCTACGACCTCGTCTACGCCTCCGGCATCAGCCTGTCACTCTACGGCGAGGCCGGGCGGGCGGCGCTCGCCGAGACCTGCCGGGCGGTCCAGGCCCGGGGCGGGCGGGTCGCCTTCGACACCAACTACCGGCCCCGCGGCTGGCCCGACAAGGCGAAGGCGCAAGCCGCCTTCCGCGACGCGATGGCGGCGGCCGACCTGATCTTCGCATCAAGCGAAGATCTCGAATGGCTGTACGGGCGCGACGGCGAGGCGGAGGTGCTGCGCCACCACGGCCGCTGCGAGATCGTGCTGAAGGGCGGCGGCTCGCCGCCGAGCGTGCGGGTGCTCGCTGGGACCGGGGACGTCACGGTGCCGGCCCCGCCCGTGGACTCGGTCGTCGACACCACCGCGGCGGGCGACAGCTTCGCGGCGGCCTACATGGCGGCCCGCCTCGCCGGGAAGCCGCCCGCCGAGGCCGCCTCTCACGGCCACCGCCTCGCCGGCACCGTGATCGGCCATCACGGCGCCGTGATCCCCCGGGCGGCGATGCCCGGCCTGCCGCTCGCCCCGGATTCTCTTGCAACCGAACAGGGACGCCCGTGATGACCGAGACCCGCCCGACCGAGACCCGCGCCCAGCGCCTCGACGCATTGCTCGCCGCGTCCCCGGTGATCCCCGTCATCACCGTGCCGGAGCTCGCCCACGCGGTGCCGCTCGCCCGCGCCCTGGTGGCGGGCGGCATCACCACCCTGGAGATCACCCTGCGCACGCCGGTGGCCCGCGACGCTGCCAGGGCGATCATGGACGAGGTGCCCGAGGCGGTGGTGGGCCTCGGTACGGTGCTGAATCCGGCCGACCTCGAGACCGCCCATGCGCTCGGCGCCCGCTTCGCGCTCAGCCCCGGGGCGACGCCGGAGCTGCTGCGGGCGGCCGCCGCCAGCGACATGGTGTTCATGCCCGGCATCGCCACGCCCTCCGACCTGATGCAGGTGCTGGCCGCCGGCTTCACGGTGGCGAAGTTCTTCCCCGCCGTGCCGGCGGGCGGCATGGCGGCGCTGAAGGCGCTGGGCGGGCCGTTCCCGCAGGCCCGCTTCTGCCCGACCGGGGGCATCGGCGAGGCCGACGCCAAGGCCTGGCTCGCCCTGCCGAACGTCGCGGCGGTCGGCGGCTCGTGGCTGGCGCCGGAGGCCGAGATCCGCGCCGGCCAGTTCTCCGCCATCACCGAGCGGGCCCGCCGCACCCTCGCAGCTTTGCAGTAACACGCCAGAAACGTGTCCGCGCCGCCACGGTGTGGCGCGGGCACAACGCCGCTTTCGCAACCGCGAAGCCGAAATGGATTTAAGCTTGGCTTTGGGACGCGGGCGTTTACGGCTTGGCCATTGGTTCCGCCGTACGGTGCCGGTCGCGTTCGCACCGACCTTCCCCGCGCTTTCCCCGCCGAGTTTTCTTAGCCAAGAGGCTTCCATGCGCCGCTTCGTCCCCGCCCTGGCCGGGCTGGTCTGCGCCGTCACCGCCTGGGCGGCGCCCGCCGCCGCCTATGAGATCGACCCGCTCACCCGCCAGCCCCTCGACCAGCCGCTCACCGTGACGGTGCGGTCCCCCGCCGCGGCCGCGGCGTCCGTCGATCCCCTCGACGCCTCGGTGCCGAAGCTGAGCCCGATCCCGCGCGAGACGGTGGCCTATTCGGGCCCCTACGGCGCCGGCACCATCGTGGTCTCGACCGGCGAGCGCCGCCTGTACTACGTCCTCGGCAACGGCCAGGCCCTCCGCTACGGCGTCGGCGTCGGCCGCCCGGGCTTCACCTGGGGCGGCGTGCAGAGCATCTCGATGAAGCGCGAGTGGCCCGATTGGCGTCCGCCGGCCCAGATGATCCGGCGCCGGCCCGACCTGCCGCGCTACATGAAGGGCGGCCCGGAGAACCCGCTCGGCGCCCGCGCGATGTATCTCGGCGGCTCGCTCTACCGCATCCACGGCTCGAACGAGCCCGAGACCATCGGCACCGCCGTCTCCTCCGGCTGCATCCGGATGACCAACGACGACGTGATGGACCTGTATACCCGCGCCAAGGTGGGTACGAAGGTGATCGTGCAGCGCTGAAGCGGTGCGTTTTCTTCTTGATGGTTGAGGCCGGCCTTGTGCCGGCCTTTTCATTTCAAGCCGCCGGATAATCCGCACCGTCTGACGTACGATCCCTTCTCTCTCGGGATGCTACCCTGTGAATGAAGGCGCAGGTCATCTCCTCTCCCCGACAGATCCCGGGCTTGCCCGGGATCTGCAAGCGACAGGCGAAGTCGGGCAAGCCCGACTTCTCGCGGGGAGAGGGCCGTGTCCCCGTTCAGGGGATGCGGCAAGCGGAGGCGAAAGCCGGAGTGAGGGTTAGGGGGTGTCTCCGGATAAGGCTCTTCCGGAAACACCCCCTCACCCCCGCCCTGCGGGCTCGCTGAACCCTCTGAACGAGGGTTCAGCCCTCTCTCCGCCCGCTGGGAGAGGTGAAGAGTGCGAACCCTCTGAACGGGTGAGCCCCGCTCACACCCCCACCCCCGCCGATCGCCCGCGCATGTAGGCCTGCGGCGCGCAGCCCATGTCGCTGCGGAACGCGTAGACGAAGGCCGAGGTCGAGCCGTAGCCCAGCGCCAGCGCGGTCCGGGTCACGTCGAGCCCGCCGCCCATCAGCTCGATCGCCTTGAACAGCCGCAGGCGCCGGCGCCAGGAGCGCAGACTCATGCCGAGCTCGGCCTCGAAGCGGCGGGCCAGCGTGCGGCCCGACAGGCCGAGCGCCCGGCCCCATTCCTCCGGACCCCGCGCATCGGCCGGCTCGGCGTAGAGCGCCTCGCACAATTCGGTCAGCGGGCCGCCGCGCGGCCAGGGCAGCGCCCCGGGGAGCGGCGCGGCGCGGCGGAGCTGGTCGAGGATCAGGCCGGCGACACGACCCGCATAGCCGTCGGAATCATCCTGCCCGTCGATGGCGGCGGCCTCGACGATGAGCGCCTGGAGCAGGGCCGAGACGCCGAACACCGTCGGGTCCTCCGGTAGCCCGCGCCCGGCCGCGTCGGCGATCCACAGGCTGCGGAACTCGGCGCCGAGCAGGGATCCGACCCGGTGCCGGTGCCCAGTCGGCAGCCACACCGCCTGCTCCGGCGAGATCACGAAGGAGCGCCCGGCCACCGACACCGTCAGCACCCCCGAGATGGCGTAGACGACCTGGTGCCAGGGATGGGCGTGCTCGGGGAAGGAGTGGCGCGCCGGGATGGCTTGCGCCCGCACCGTCAGCGGCTGCGGCGATCCCGCTCCGGGCGGCGTCTCGATCGTCTCCCACCGCATGCGGGGCTCCAGATTGGCGGCCAGTCTACACGGATTGGCGCCCCGTCGAAATACGGACAGCCGGCGCTCCGTTATGCAGGAGAAGAATTCTGCTGCCGCAGGCCTTCACCAGAGAAGAACACCATCATGGGCCACAACGACCGCCGCGGCCTGCCCCTCTCGACCCGCTCCGACCGCGCCGCCGAGCGCTACCGCGCCGGCATCGACCTCCTGCTCGCCGCCTGGCCGGGCGCCGCGGACGCCCTCGACGCGGCGATCGCGGAGGATCCCGGCTTCGCCCTGGCCCACGCCGCCCGGGCCCGCCTGCACGCGATGCGCACCGAATCGCGCGCGGCGCGGGCCTGCATCACGAAGGCCGCCGAATGCGTGGCGCGGGGCGGGACCGAGCGGGAGCGCAGCCACGTCGCGGTCCTGTCGCTCGCGATTGACGGCCAGTCGGAGCAGGCTCTGGCACGGGCGTTGGCCCACGCCGAGTCCTGGCCGCGGGACGCCCTGATCCTGTCGCTGCCGCTCGGCGCCTTCGGGCTCCTGGCCTTCTCCGGCCGGCCCGACCACGACCAGGCCCGGGTCGATCTCTGTGAGCGCCACGCCCACGCCTACGACGCGGACGACTGGTGGTTCACGACCTATCGCGGCTGGGCCCACACCGAGAACGGCGCGGTCGCTCGTGGGCGGGCGCTCGCCGAGCAGGGTTTTGCCCTGCGGCGCGAGAACGCCAACGGCGCCCACGCCCTCTCGCACGCCCTGTTCGAGGACGGGGCCGGCCCCGAGGCCGAGGCGCTGATCGCCGGGTGGCTGCCGGATTACGACCGCTCGGGCATCCTGCACGGCCACATCGCCTGGCACGCGGCGCTCGCGGCCTTGGAACGCGGCGACCCGGACGGGGCGCTGGCGATCTACGCGGACCACGTCCGGCCCGGGGTGACCGCGGGCCTGTCGCTCAACGTGATCACCGACACGGTCTCGCTGCTCTGGCGGCTCGCGGCTTACGGGCACGCGGTCCCGGCCGGCCTGTGGGACGAGGTCCGGGCCTATGCCGCACCGTACTTTGCCAAAGCGGGCTTCGGCTTCGCCGACGCGCATATGGGCCTGCTCGCCGCCGCGACCGGCGACCGCGCGGCGGCGGAAACGCGCATCGACGCGCTCACCGGCCTCGTCGAGGCGGGGACGCTGGCGGCGGGGCCGGTGGTGCCGGCGATCTGCCGGGCGGCCCTCGCCTTCGCGGAGGAGGATTACGGTGCTTGCGCGCGGATCCTCGAACCGGTCGCGGCCGAGGTCGTGCGCATCGGCGGCAGCGGCGCCCAGCGCGAGGTGATCGAGGACACGCTCCTCGTCGCCCTGATGCGCGCCGGCGAGACCGCGAAGGCCCACACCCTCCTCGACCGGCGCCTCCACCGCCGCCCCTCGCCGCGCGACGCGCGCTGGCAGGCCCAGCTCACCGCCTGACACCCGAGACGAGAGAAATGTCCAACCCCGCCGCCGCCCTTCCTGAAGAGTCCTTGCCCGGAGCCCCCGTCCGCGCCGAGACCGGCACCGGCACCGGCACCGGCACCGGCAACGTCCTACGCCTCGCCCTCGCCCAGGCGCTCGCCGGCGCCAACTCGGTCGTGGTCTACGCCACCGGGGCGGTGATCGGCAGCCAGTTGGCGCCGAGCCCCGCCTTTGCCACCCTGCCGATCTCGATCTTCGTCGTCGGCATGGCCGCCTGTACCCTGCCGGCCGGGCGCATCGCACGGGCTTATGGCCGCCGCACGGCGTTCCTGGCCGGCACGGCAAGCGGCGTGCTCGTCGGGCTCCTGGCGGCGCTCGCGGTCGTCCTGTCCTCGTTCTGGCTGTTCTGCGTCGCGACCTTCTTCGGCGGGGCCTACGCCGCGGTGGTGCTGTCTTTCCGCTTCGCCGCCGCCGATTGCGTCGCGCCGGAGCGGAGGCCGCGGGCGCTGTCCGCCGTCATGGCCGGCGGGGTTTTTGCGGGCGTCATCGGGCCGCAGCTCGTCAGCCACACCATGTCGCTGTGGCCGGCCCACGCCTTCGCCGCCACGTTCCTGGCTCAAGCGGCGGTCGCGGCCCTGTCGGCCGTGGTGTTGATCGGCGTGCGGCTGCCGAAGCCGACGCCAGCCGACCTCTCCGGCGGGCGCCCGCTGCCTGAGATCGCCCGCCAGCCCCGCTTCGTCACCGCCGTCCTGTGCGGGGTGGTGTCCTACCTCCTGATGAACTTCCTGATGACCGCCGCGCCGCTGGCGATGCACCTGTGCGGCTTCACGCAGGACGACGCCAATCTCGGCCTGCAATGGCACGTCATCGCCATGTACGCCCCGAGCTTCTTCACCGGGCGGCTGATCGCGCGGTTCGGCGCCTCGCGCGTCGTGGCGGCGGGGCTGTCGCTCACCGCGGTCGCGGCCTTCGTCGGGCTGTCGGGGCTGGACCTCGCCCATTTCTGGGCCTTCCTGGTCCTGCTCGGGCTGGGCTGGAACTTCGGCTTCGTCGGTGCCTCCGCGATGGTGCTCGAGTGCCACCGGCCGGAGGAGCGGACCCGGGTGCAGTCGCTCAACGACTTCGTGGTGTTCGGCACGATGGCGGTCGGGTCGTTCTCCTCCGGCGGGCTGCTGGCGCGCTACGGCTGGGACGTGGTGCTGTGGGTGTCATTCGCGCCATTGGCCGTCGCGGTCGCGGCGCTCAGCCTGTCGGCGGCGTCGCGGCCCGTGCGCGTGGCGGAGGGCTGATCACCGCCGCTTCGCCGGCTCCCGGCTCAAACCTCGCGCGGCCAGTTCCTCCTCGTAGCGGGCGAAGCGCTCCGCCTGCTCCTCGCCGAGGCGGCGCAGGAAGTCGAAGGCGTAGATCCCGGTATCGTGCATGTCGTCGAAGGTGAGCTTGACGGCGTAGTTGCCGACCGGGGCCACCGCCAGGATCTCGACCTCGCGCTTCCCCGGCAGCCATTTGCGCTCCGAGGGCGCGTGGCCCTGGACCTCGGCCGAGGGGCTCTCGACCCGCAGGTACTCCGCCGGCAGGGCGTAGGCCGCGCCGCTGGCGAAGGCGACGTGGAGCGTGCGCTTGTCGCGCGACAGCCGGATCTCGGTCGGCCAATCGGCCTGGTCTGCCGCCTGGTCGGTCCTATGAGCCTCGGTCATGGGTTGCGTCTCCCTCGCCTCTGGCACAACTTGCCCGTGGTCCCGCAAGCGCTCATATGCAGGCCGACAGCCGGCCGCCAGAGCCCAAGTCCCGCAGAATTTAAGCCCCGAGGATTGTGTTCGCATGTGGGGTCCCCGTACCGACGATCCGATGCCGGCCGTGCCCGTGCCGGCGCGGCCGGCGCCGCTGATCGATCCGTTCCAGCGCGCGATCACCTACCTGCGCGTCTCGGTGACCGACCGCTGCGACCTGCGCTGCGTCTATTGCATGTCCGAGGACATGACGTTCCTGCCCAAGCGCGACCTGCTCACCCTGGAGGAGCTGGACCGGGTCTGCTCGGTCTTCGTCGAGCGCGGCGTGCGCAAGCTCCGGATCACCGGCGGCGAGCCGCTGGTGCGCCGGGACATCATGCGGCTGTTCAAAAACCTCTCGCGCCACCTCGCCTCCGGGGCGCTGGAGGAGATGACGCTCACCACCAACGGCACGCGCCTGCGCCAGCACGCCGCCGAGCTGGCGGATCTCGGCATGCGCCGGATCAACGTCTCGCTCGACACGCTCGACCCGGACAAGTTCCGGGCGATCACCCGGCGCGGCGATCTCGAGACGGTGCTCGACGGCATCGCGGCGGCGCGCGAGGCGGGGCTCAAGGTCAAGATCAACGCCGTGGCGCTCAAGGGCGTCAACGAGGACGAGATCCCGTCGATGCTCGCCTGGGCCCACGGGCTCGGCATGGAGATGACGCTGATCGAGGTGATGCCGCTCGGCGACATCGAGCCGGACCGCGTCGACCAGTTCCTGCCGCTCTCGGTGGTGCGCGAGCGCCTGTCGGAGCGCCTCACTCTCACCCCGCTCCCCGACCGCACCGGCGGTCCCGCCCGCTACGTGCGGGTGGAGGAGACCGGCGGACGCCTCGGCTTCATCACGCCGCTCACCCACAATTTCTGCGAGAGCTGCAACCGGGTGCGCCTGACCTGCACCGGCCAGCTTTATCTGTGCCTCGGCCAGGAGGACGCCGCCGACCTGCGGGCGGCGCTCCGCGCCTCCCCCGACGACGCGGTGGTGGCCGAGGCGATCAGGGAGGCGATCACCCGCAAGCCGAAGGGCCACGACTTCGTCATCGCCCGTGCGGCGAAGCCGGCGGTGCCGCGGCACATGAGCACGACGGGGGGGTAGGCTCCGGGTCGAGGCCGAATCGACTCGCGCGACGAGGCTGACACCCTCCTCGTCATTCCGGGGCCGCGCAGCGGAGCCCGGAATCCAGACACGCAGGACGTTTAGAAGAGAGCGACACGCGGTCCGCTTCGTTGTCGACCACCTGTGCTTCTGGATTCCGGGCTCCGCTGCGCGGCCCCGGAATGACCCTGTGGATGTCAAAAAATTCGGAGAAACCCAGACGGGCGCTCAGATCCGAAATCCCATCCGCAACGCCCCCCAGTGCCGCCCATGCACCCGGATCGGGCTCGATACCTCGCGCAACGGCTGGCGGCCGGCCTCGTCCTGCGGGCAGGCCTGGACCAGGAAGGCCCGGGTCGAGCGGGCGGCGGACAACCCGATGCGGTCGTCGTAGAGCCGGCGCTGGCGGGCGTGGAGGGCGTTCCAGGCCGGGTCGCCGGCCCGCGGCGCCTGGGCCTGGGCGCGGTTGTAGACCGGGGCGTAGCCGTTGCGGTCGACCGCGATGCAGAACGCCGTGCGCGCGTCAGCCAGGAGCAGCGGCTCGAGGATCGGCGGCAGGATGTCCTCGAGCGCCGGCACGGCGGCGGTGAGGTAGTGCGGCGGCTCGATGCCGGCGACCGGGCGGTAGGTGGTGTCGAACAGGGCGTGATGCGCGAGCCGGCCCGCGGCCAGCGCCTGCTCCAGGGCCGTGCCGACCGAGGCGGCCCCGCCCAGCACCGCCGCGATCAGCGGCCGGTTCTCCTCCTCGATCGCCACCAGGGCGTCGCGCATCCGCGCGTCCGATACGGCGTCACCGAGCGCGCAATGCAGGCCGCGCGGGCTCGCGCCGACGACCCGCACCTGCATCCGGCCGATGCCGCGCAGGTCGAGGGAGAGCCGAGCGCCAACCGCCGCGCCGCAGCCCTCCGGCGGGGTCAGGAGCAGGCCGCCCCGGCTCAGGTCGAGCACCCGCCCGAGGCCCCAATTGCCGACCCGCGCCGCGAGGTCGACCGGATAACGGTCGTGCACCCGCCGGTCGCCGATCTCCGCCTGGCGCAGCGACGCGACGGTGCGCCCGGCGAGCCCCCCGGCGAGGCCGGCGACGCCGGCGCCGACGGAGCGGGCCGCCTCCATGCGCCGGGCCGCCTCGCCGGCGGCGACTGTGGCCAGAGCGGCCTCCCGGCCGAGGTCGTCGGTGACCTCGGCGAGGTCCCGGGCCCCGTCGGAGAGGCGCCGGGCGGAGGCGGCTTGCGCCTCGGCTGCCGAACCGGTGGTGGCGAAGGCCGGGCGCAGGCAGGCGAGCGAGGTCGCGACGCTGCCCATCGCCACCGCCCCGGGGCCGGAGAGACGGCGGCTCAAGGCACGCACCTCCTCCACCGCCCGGGCGGCATCGGCCGACAGCAGCCTGAATTCCTCGGCCGCCTGCCAGAGCGGCCCGCCGCCCGCGCCGGCGCGGGCCGCTTCGACGGTGGCGTTGAGGGCGAGGCGGTTGGCCTGCCGCGCCAGGGTCGCTACCGCCTCGACGACGCGGGCGGCCTCCTGCGCGGCGCTTCCTATCTCGGCTTCGAGCACCCGGCTCTGCTGGTCGGTGCGGTCCAGGTGGCGGCCGGCCTGGACCAGCACGCCGGCGAGCCCGTCCGCCTCCGCCGCGAGGATCTCGGCGTCGGCGCTCAGCGCACGGCCGCGCGCTCCCGCCGCGTCGGCCCGGATTCCCAGGCCGTCGAGGCCGCGGGTGAGGGCGGCGGCGTCCGCGGCCGCCGCCTCGGTCTCGGCGCAGCCGTCCCGGGCGGCGACCCCGACGGCGCGGGCGGCCCGGACCAGCTCCGCCTCCACCCGGTCGACGGCGTCGCGCCCGGCCCGGCCGGCATCGCGCCCGGATCCCTCGGCCGGCCCCTCGATCGCCGGCCCGACGGGGAGCGGCGGCAGGATCTCGACCGCGTCGGCGCGGTCGCGGGACGGGTGGGGCGGGCGGAAGCTCAGGCGCATGGCCGGATCAGAGCGCGCCGCGCTTAAAGGCCAGTTAACCCTGACGAAGCGTCACCGCCGCCAGTGCGGGTCCGACGCGCGAGTTGCGCCGGCAGGCGCGGCCGTGGCAGGGTCCGGCCCCGTTCGATCCGCTATCCTGCCACGAGAGACCGCCGCCGGATGAGCCGCCTGCTCGCCCGCCTCCTGCTCCTGTCGCTGCTGGCCGCCGGGCCGGCCCTCGCCGAGGACGCCCCTGCCACGCAGCAGGCCCCCGCCCCTCTCCCCTCCCCCGTGCGCATCGCCACCGAGGGCGGCCACCCGCCGTTCAACTATGTCGAGGACGGCAAGCCGGCGGGGTTCGAGGTCGAGCTGGCCCAGGCCCTGTGCGCCGAGGCCAAGCTCACCTGCACGATCGTGCTCCACCAATGGGACGGCATCATCAAGGGCCTGGAGGCCGGCGAGTACGACGCCATCATGGCGGCGATGGCGATCACCCCGAAGCGCGCCGCCCGCATCGCCTTCACCCGGCCTTATCTCCGGATCCCCTTCGCCTACGTGGCCCGGCGGGACACCTCGCTGCCGACCGTGAGCCCGGCGGCTCTCAAGGGCCGCACGATCGGCGTCGCGGCGCATGGGCCGCAGGTCGCCTTCCTGGAGCAGCGGGTGCCGGGCGCCGAGATCCGCACCTTCGACACCCTCGCCGACGCGACCCTCGACCTGCGCGCCGGCCGGGTCGACGTCGTGCTCGGCGACAAGCTCGACCTCGCGACCTTTCTCGGCAGGCCCGAGGGCGAGGCCTGCTGCCGCCTCGTCGGCGACGTGCCGGCGGGCGAGCCCATCCTCGGCGAGGGGTTCGGGATCGGCCTGCGCAAGGGCGACGGCGCGTTGCGCGACGCATTCGACAAGGCGCTCGCGGCGCTCGTCGCCGACGGGCGCTACGACCGCCTCCGGGCGAAGTTCATCCCGTTCGACACGAAGTGACGCTCCTCGCCACGAACGATCTCGTTCGTAGAAGAGGCGAACCGGTTTGACGGGCGGCGGGCCGGCTCACTACACCGGGGGCCGATCGCCGGGACAACGGCGTGGGAGGATGAACGCATGGCAAAGGTCGCGTTTCTGGGTCTCGGCGTGATGGGCGGCCCGATGGCCCGGCACCTCGCCGCCAAGGGTCACGACGTCACGGTCTACAACCGCACCAAGGCCAAGGCGGATGCCTGGGTCCAGGCTCACGGCGGCAAGGCCGCGGCGACGCCCCGCGAGGCGGCGGAAGGCCAGGAGATCGTCTTCGCCTGCGTCGGCAACGACGACGACCTGCGCTCGGTCACGACCGGACCGGACGGCGCCTTCGCGGCGATGGGCAAGGGCACCGTCTTCGTCGACCACACCACCGCCTCGGCGGAAGTCGCCCGCGAGCTGTCGGCCGCCGCGGAGAAGGCCGGCTTCGGCTTCATCGACGCGCCGGTCTCGGGCGGCCAGGCCGGCGCCGAGAACGGCGTGCTCACGGTGATGTGCGGCGGCGACGCCGACACCTTCGCCCGGGTCGAGCCGGTGATCGCCTCCTACGCCCGCGCCTGCCGGCTGCTGGGGCCCGTCGGCGCCGGCCAGCTCGCCAAGATGATGAACCAGATCTGCATCGCCGGCCTGGTCCAAGGCCTGTCGGAGGCGGTGCATTTCGGCAAGCAGGCCGGGCTCGACATCGAGGCGGTGCTCGACGTGATCTCCAAGGGCGCTGCCGGCTCCTGGCAGATGGAGAACCGCGGCAAGACCATGAACCAGGGCAAATTCGATTTCGGCTTCGCCGTCGACTGGATGCGAAAGGACCTGTCGATCGTGCTGGCGGAAGCCCGCAGCAACAAGGCGAAGCTGCCGGTGACGGCTCTCGTCGACCAGTTCTACGCCGAGGTGCAGAGCATGGGCGGCGGGCGCTGGGACACGTCGAGCCTGATCGCCCGGCTGGAGAAGTAAGAGCGCCGCGGTCGGCAGGGCCGGCCGCGTGCAATCCTAGACTCTATCGTCATCCCGGGGCCCGGCGCAGCCGGGAACCCGGGATCCATAACCGCTGACGACGCAGAACGAGGCGGATCGCGCACCGCTTTCTTCCGGGCCGTCAGCGTTTATGGATCCCGGGTTCCGCTGCGCGGCCCCGGGATGACGTGGAGAGTTTTGGACCGGGACGGAAAATGCCGTCCCTACTTCCCCACCAGACAGCTCACCGCCTTGCGCCAGCCGGCGAGCCGGCGCTCGCGCAGGGTCGGCTCCATCGCCGGGGCGAAGCGGCGCTCCAGGCGCCAATGGTCGGCGAAGTGCTCGGGCTCGGGGTAGAGGCCGCAGGCGAGACCCGCGAGGTAGGCCGCGCCCAAAGCCGTGGTCTCCTTCACCTCGGGCCGGTCGACGGGGGCGGCCAGCAGGTCGGCGAGGCGCTGCATCGTCCAGTCCGAGGCGACCATGCCGCCATCGACCCGCAGCACCGTGGCGCTTCCCTCCCCGTCCGGCCAGTCGGCCCGCATGGCGGCGAGCAGGTCGGCGGTTTGGTAGCAGACGCTCTCGAGCGCCGCGCGGGCGAGCTCGGCGGGGCCGGTGCCGCGGGTCAGCCCGAACAGGGCGCCGCGGGCGTCGGGCTCCCAGTAGGGCGCGCCGAGGCCGACGAAGGCCGGCACGAGGTAGACGTCCTGGGCCGGATCGGCCCGCTCGGCGAGCGCGCCCGTCTCAGCGGCCGAGTCGATCACCCCGAGCCCGTCGCGCAGCCACTGCACCGCCGCGCCCGCGACGAAGATCGAGCCTTCGAGCGCGTAGGTGCGTTTCCCGTCGAGCTGGTAGGCGATGGTGGTGAGGAGCTTGTTCTTCGAGACCACCGGCTGGGTGCCGGTGTTGAGGAGCGCAAAGCACCCGGTGCCGTAGGTCGACTTGACCATGCCGGGCCGGAAGCAGGCCTGGCCTACCGTCGCCGCCTGCTGGTCGCCGGCGACGCCCCGGATCGGGATCGCGGCGCCGAACAGTTCCGGGTCGGTCTCGCCGAAATCGCCCGAGGAATCGCGCACCTCCGGCAGCATCGAGGCCGGCACGCCGAGGAGCGCCATCATCTCCTCGTCCCAGGCGCCGCGATGGATGTCGAAGAGCAGGGTGCGCGAGGCGTTGGTGGCGTCGGTGACGTGGAGCCGGCCGCCGGTGAGGCGCCACAGGAGATACGAATCGACCGTGCCGAAGGCGAGTTCGCCGGCTTCCGCCCGGGCGCGGGCGCCGGGCACGTTGTCGAGGATCCAGGCGATCTTGGTGCCGGAGAAGTAGGGATCGAGGATCAGGCCGGTCTTCGCCGTCACCGCGGGCTCGTGGCCCGCCTCCTTGAGACGGGCGCAGATCCCGGCCGAGCGCCGGTCCTGCCAGACGATGGCGCGGTGCACGGCCTCGCCGGTGCGCTTGTCCCAGACCAGCGTCGTCTCGCGCTGGTTGGTGATGCCGATCGCCGCGATGTCCCTCGCCGTCACCCCGGCCTGCTTCATCGCCGCCCGGCAGGTCTCGAGCGTGGTGCGCCAGAGGTCCTCCGGCTCGTGCTCGACCCAGCCCGAGGCCGGGAAGTGCTGCGGGAACTCGGCCTGGGCGAGGCCGGCGATCGAGGTGTCGGGGCGGAACAGCAGGGCGCGCGAGGAGGTGGTGCCCTGGTCGATGGCAAGGATGAGGGAGGACATCGGGACGGCTCTTTCGCGCGGTGCGTTAGAGGGGTGGCGGCTCCAGCGTGGCGAGGCCGAGGGTGGCGGCCGCCCGGCCGAGCCGCGCGTCGAAGGTCGCGAAGGGCAGGCCGGTGACCTGCAGCAGCGCGAGGTGCAGGGCGTCCGGGCCACGCACACCGAGGGCGGCGTCCTCGACGATGGTGCGGGCGTTCGCGAACATCTGTCGGGTGATGGTCAGCGGGCGGCCGAGGGCCGCCCGCCAGAACTCGAAGCGTGAGCGAACCGACTGAGCCTCAGCCGAGTCCAGCTTGCGCTCGCGGACAAGGCGGGAAATCGCCGATGTAAATTCGAGAACCGTAAGATCCGATATGACGACGCCAACGCTCGGGTCGGCGACCCAAGCCTGGATACGCGCTGACGAGGCTTCCCGCACGAAGATCGCGATCACGATGTTGGCGTCACAATAAACGCGGTTCACGCGCCTTCATCCCGCATCTCGCGAACGAGGGCGACCGCGTCGATCGGCTCACGCGGTGTCACGATGGTGTCGCGCAACCAATCGACTTCCTCCTTCGTCATCGGCCTTGGTTCGGTCGGGACGAGCTTAACGAGATCCTCGTCGAGGCGGGTGATGATCACCTCCTCGCCCTCCGTCGCCTTGGCGAGCAGTTCGGGCAGGCGGGCGATGGCATCTTCCAGCGAGTAATAGGCCATGACAACCTCCGTGGCAGCGTCTCCGCCAGGATAGCGGAATCCGGCCGTCCGCGGAAAGGAGAGCCGGGGCTTCTCGCCCCGGCTCCCGCAAGGTCAGCCCCGCTTCGGCGGCGAGGCCGGCCAGCTCTTGATCAGGGTGTCGTAGTCGATCGTCTCACCCTTCGGCTTCTCGTCGGCGAGCTTGCGCTGGGGGGCCAGCGTGCCGTCCTTCTTGGCCTGCTCGTACCAGTGCTCGGCCGAGGTCTTGGGGTTCAGCTTCGGGCCGCAATCGCCCTGGACCTTGGAGCGCTCCAGGCGCGCCATCACGTCGTCCTGGGCGTTGGCGAGGGCGTCCATCGCCGCCTGCGGGGTCTTGGCGCCCGAGGAGGCGTCGCCGATGTTCTGCCACCACAGCTGCGCGAGCTTGGGGTAGTCCGGCACGTTCACGCCGGTCGGGGTCCACTGCGTGCGGGCCGGCGAGCGGTAGAACTCGACCAGGCCGCCGAGCTTCGGCGCCCGCTCGGTGAAGGACTTGTCCCAGATGTCGCTCTCACGGATGAAGGTGAGGCCGACATGGCTCTTCTTCAGGCTGACCGTCTTCGAGACGATGAACTGCTGGTAGAGCCAGGCCGCCTTGCGCCGGTCGAGGGGGGTCGACTTCAGGAGGGTGAGCGAGCCGGCATCCTGGTAGCCGAGCTTCATGCCGTCCTTCCAGTACGGGCCCTTCGGCGAGGGCGCCATGCGCCACTTCGGCGTGCCGTCCTGGTTCATGACCGGGAGACCGGGCTTCACCATGTCGGCGGTGAAGGCGGTGTACCAGAACATCTGCTGGGCGACGTTGCCCTGCGACGGGACGGGACCCGACTCCGAGAAGGTCATGCCGGCGGCCTGCGGCGGGGCGTACTTCTTCAGCCACTCGACGTATTTGGTGACGGAATAGACCGCCGCCGGGCCGTTGGTGTCGCCGCCGCGCTCGATCGAGGAGCCGACCGGGCGGCAGCCCTCCATGCGGATGCCCCACTCGTCGACCGGCTTGCCGTTCGGAATGCCCCGGTCGCCGTTGCCGGCCATCGACAGCCACGCATCGGTGAAGCGCCAGCCGAGCGACGGGTCCTTCTTGCCGTAGTCCATGTGACCATAGACCTTGACGCCGTCGATCTCCTTCACGTCATTGGTGAAGAAGTCGGCGATGTCCTCGTAGGCCGACCAGTTGACCGGCACGCCGAGCTCGTAGCCGTACTTGGCCTTGAACTTCTCCTTGAGGTCGGCGCGGGTGAACCAGTCGTAGCGGAACCAGTACAGGTTGGCGAATTGCTGGTCGGGCAGCTGGTAGAGCTTGCCGTCCGGGCCGGTGCCGAAGGACTTGCCGATGAAATCGTCAAGGTCGAGGGTCGGCGAGGTGACGTCCTTGGCCTCGCCCTTCATGAAGTCGGAGAGCGCCACGGTCTGGCCGTAGCGGAAATGGGTGCCGACGAGGTCGGAATCGTTGATCCAGCCGTCGTAGATGTTCTTGCCCGACTGCATCTGGGTCTGGATCTTCTCCACGACGTCGCCCTCCTGCAGGAGGTCGTGGCGGAGCTTGATCCCGGTGATCTCGGAGAAGGCCTTGGCGAGGGTGCGGGCCTCGTATTCGTGCGTGGTGATGGTCTCGGAGACGAAGTTGATCTCCATGCCGGCGAAGGGCTTCGCCGCATCGACGAACCACTGCATCTCCTTGAGCTGCTCCTCCTTCGACAGGGTCGAGGGCTGGAACTCGGTATCGACCCAGCGCTTGGCCTCCTCCATGCCGGCGAAGGCGTGGCCGGCGGCGAGGCACAGGGCCAGCGCGCTCGCGGCCGTCAGCAATCCGTGGCGTTTCATCCTGGTTGTCCTCCCTCTGGTGTGATCAGGCCCGTCTGATGCCGGCTCGTGCCGAACGTAGCGACGGGCTTTTCAAGCGAAGCGGAACATCACCGCCCCGTAAACGAGCGAGAGCGCGAGCGCCCATTCGAGGCTCGGGCCGACGAGGCCGAGCCAGGCGAGATTGATGAAGGCGGCCCCGACCAGCGTCAGGAACAGCCGGTCGCCCCGGGTGGTGGGGATCCGCAGGATCCCGACCTGCTCGGTCTCCGGGCGCCAGACGGCGAGCGCGGTCATCAGGGCGAGCAGGCCGGCGATGACCACGAAGAAGAGCGCGGTCTGCCAGGTCCAGGCCATCCAGGCGAAATCGAGCATCGCTCGGAACTCCCCGATCACACCCGGCCGAGGGCGAAGCCCTTGGCGATGTAGTTGCGCACGAACCAGATCACGAGGGCGCCCGGCACGATGGTGAGCACGCCGGCCGCCGCGAGCAGCCCCCAATCCATGCCGGCGGCCGAGACCGTGCGGGTCATGGTGGCGGCGATGGGCTTGGCGTCGACCGAGGTCAGCGTGCGGGCGAGCAGCAGCTCGACCCAGGAGAACATGAAGCAGAAGAAGGCGGCGACGCCGATGCCCGACGCGATCAGCGGCATGAAGATCTTCACGAAGAAGCGCGGGAACGAGTAGCCGTCGATCGCCGCGGTCTCGTCGATCTCTCGCGGCACGCCGGACATGAAGCCTTCGAGAATCCAGACGGCCAGCGGCACGTTGAACAGGCAATGGGCGAGCGCCACCGCCCAGGGCGTGTCGAACAGGCCGACCGCCGAGTACAGGTTGAAGAAGGGCAGCGCGAACACTGCCGGCGGCGCCATCCGGTTCGACAGGAGCCAGAAGAACAGGTGCTTGTCGCCGATGAAGCTGTAGCGCGAGAAGGCGTAGGCCGCCGGCAGCGCCAGCCCGATCGACAGCACCGTGTTGATCGCCACGTAGGACAGCGAGTTCAGGTAGCCGCCGTACCAGCTCGGATCGGTGAAGATCCGGATGTAGTTGTCGAACGTGATCGCATGCGGCCAGAGCGTCATGCTGGTGTTGATTTCCTGGTTGGTCTTCAGGCTCATGTTCACGAGCCAGTAGATCGGGACAATCAGGAACAGGAGGTAGAGCGTCATCACGACGTGGCGCGGGCGCATCAGGCGGCCCTCCGGTCGAGCGGGATGGTGGTGGCGGGAGGCAGGCTGCCGGCGGCGGCAGCCTCGGCCGGGTCGCTGTCGGCCAGCACCGTGCGGTTGCCGGCGTCGACGTTGGTCATGACGGTGTAGAACACCCAGCAGACGCTCAGGATGATCAGGTTGTAGACCAGCGACATCGCCGCCGCCCGGCCGAGGTCGAACTGCCCGAGCGCCAGCTTGACGAGGTCGATCGACAGGAAGGTCGTGGCGTTGCCGGGCCCGCCGCCGGTGAGCACGAACGGCTCGGTGTAGATCATGAACGAGTCCATGAACCGCAGCAGCACGGCGATCAGCAGGACGCGGCGCATCTTCGGCAGCTGGATGGTGCGGAAGATCGCCCACTGGCTCGCCCCGTCGATGCGGGCGGCCTGGTAATAGGCGTCGGGGATCGACTTGAGACCCGCATAGCACAGGAGCGCGACGAGGCTGGTCCAGTGCCAGACATCCATGGTCACGATGGTGACCCAGGCGGCGAGCGCGGAGCCGGCATAGTTGTAGTCGATGCCGATCGTGTTGAGGAACGAGCCCAGCAGGCCGATATCGGAGCGGGCGAAGACCTGCCAGATCGTGCCGACGACGTTCCACGGGATGAGGAGCGGCAGCGCCATCAGCACGAGGCAGAAGGCGACCCCGCGGCCCTCCCGCGGCATCGAGAGTGCCACCGCGATGCCGAGCGGCACCTCGATCGCCAGGATGATTCCCGAGAACAGCAGGTTGCGCCACAGCGAATCGAAGAAGCGCTCGCCGAACTGGCTCGACGGATCGAGCAGTTCCTGGAACCAGCCGAGACCGTTCCAGAAGAACTGGTTGTTGCCGAACGTGTCCTGGACCGAATAATTGACCACCGTCATCAGCGGCAGCACCGCCGAGAAGGCGACGACGGCGAAGACCGGCAGGACGAGGAGCCAGGCCTTCTGGTTGACGGTCTTGGTCATGCGGCCTCTCCGGGCACCAGGGCGCCGTCGGCGTAGATGTGGATCTGGCGCGGATCGAGGGTCAGCGCCGCCTCGGTGCCGTCGAGGCTCTGGTCCTCCGCCACCGTGGCGACGAGGGGCCGGCCACCCAATTCGACCCGGGCGAGGCGCTGGCGGCCGATATCGTCGATCCGCCGCACCTGCACCGGGAGCCCGAGGCCCTTCGGCGCGAGATGCACGTATTCCGGTCGGACGCCGAGCTCGATGCGCTTGCCCTTCGGCAGGTCGGGATAGTGCCGGGCGAGCGGGATGGCGTGGCCCTCGATCGTCGCGGTCGCGCCCTGCACCTCAGCGGGAAGCAGGTTCATGCCCGGCGAGCCGATGAAGTGGCCGACGAAGGTGTGGGCCGGGCGCTCGAAGAGTTCGTCGGGGGTGCCAGTCTGCACCACCGCGCCGTCATGCATCACCACCACCGTGTCGGCGAAGGTCAGCGCCTCGGTCTGGTCGTGGGTGACGTAGATCATCGTCAGGTCGAGCTTGCGGTGCAGCTCTTTCAAGGTCGAGCGCAGCTGCCACTTCAGGTGCGGGTCGATGACGGTGAGCGGCTCATCGAACAGGATCGCCGCGACGTCCGGGCGCACGAGGCCCCGGCCGAGCGAGATCTTCTGCTTCATGTCCGCCGTCAGGTTGTTGGCGCGACGGTCGAGGACGCGCGTCAGGTCGAGGAGCCCGGCGATCTCCTCCACCCGCGAGCGGATGGTGGCGGGCGCGACGCGCCGGTTCTTCAGCGGGAAGGCCAGGTTCTCCCGCACCGTCATGGTGTCGTAGACGACCGGGAACTGAAAAACCTGGGCGATGTTGCGCCCCTCGGTCGGCACGGTCGTGACGTCGCGATCGTCGAACAGGATCCGGCCGCGGGTCGGGACGACGAGGCCCGAGATGATGTTGAGCAGAGTGGACTTGCCGCAGCCGGAGGGGCCGAGCAGCGCGTAGGCGCCGCCCTGGCGCCAGACGTGATCGATCTCCTTCAGCGCGTAATCCTGCGGGCCTTGCGGGTTCGGGCCGTAGGCATGGGCGAGGTGGTCGAGGGTGATGCGGGCCATGGATCCCCTCCCCTTCAGGCGGCCGCCGGCAGGTCGAGGGCGGCGGTGCGGCCGCTCTCGTCGAACACCAGGGCGTGGCGGGGGTCGAGATAGGCGGTGACCGCCGTGCCAGGCTCGAACCGGCGCACGCCGGGCAGGAGCGCGATCAGGCGGCTGTCGCCGGCATCGACGTGGACGAAGCTCTCCGAGCCGGTGATCTCGGCGACCGAGACGGCGGCGGGGAGCGCGATCGCCTCTCCCGGCAGCGGATCGAGGGCGAGGTGGTGGGCGCGAAAGCCGATCGTGTAGGCGCCGTCCGGGATGGTCGCGAGCGTGCCGGTCGCCCGGACCTGGCCGCCGGTCGGCAGCGCGACCCGGCCGCCGGCCTTGACCACGCGCAGGGTGTTGAGCGGCGGGTCGGAAAAAACCTTCGCGGTGGTGAGATCATCGGGCCGGCGATAGACATCCGGCGTCGGCCCGACCTGCGTGACGCGGCCCTGGTGCAGGGTGGCGGTGCGCCCGCCGAGCATCAAGGCCTCGGCCGGCTCGGTGGTGGCGTAGACGAAGATGGCCCCCGTGGCGGCGAAGATGCGCGGCAACTCCTCGCGCAGTTCTTCGCGCAGCTTGTAGTCGAGGTTCGCCAGCGGCTCGTCCATCAGCACGAGGTCGGCGCGCTTGCAGAGCGCCCGGGCGATGGCGGTGCGCTGCTGCTGGCCGCCCGAGAGTTCGAGGGGCTTGCGCTTGAGGTAGGGCGTCAGCCGCAGCAGACCCGCCGCCTCTTGGACCCGCGCCTCGATCTCGGCCTTCGCGACGCCCGCGACACGCATCGGCGAGGCGATGTTCTCGTAGACCGAGAGCGAGGGGTAGTTGATGAATTGCTGGTAGACCATCGCGACGTTGCGGCGCTGCACTGGCAGGCCGGTGACGTCCTTGCCGTCGGCGATGATCCGGCCCTCGCTCGGCGCCTCGAGCCCGGCCATCAGGCGCATCAAGGTGGTCTTGCCGGCGAGCGTCTGGCCGAGCAGCACGTTGAGCGAGCCCTTCGGCAGGGCCAGGCTGACGTCGCGGATATGGGTCTCGGGCCCCACCCGCTTGGTGATGGTCTCCAGGATCAGGGTCATGGCGCCCTCCCGTCTCTTCTCGTCAGGCCGCGTTGGGAGCGGCGGCGGCGCGGCGCATGAAGTCGTCGAGGGCGGCGGCCTCGGCGGGCGTCAACCTAAGGCCGAGCTTCGAGCGGCGCCAGAGCACGTCGTCGGCGCTCACCGCCCATTCGCGGCGCATCAGGTGGCGCACCTCGCGTTCGGTGAGGTCGGCGCCGAAGAGCCGGCCGAGATCGGCCATGGCGCGGGCGCCGCTCAGGATCTCCCGCGCCTCGGTGCCGTAGGCTCGCACCAGCCGGGCGACCAGCACCTCCGGCACGCCCGGATGCTGGCGCGTCAGTCCGGCCACGACGTCGTCGTAGCTCTCCTTCGGGAAGTTGCCGCCCGGCAGGGTGGCGCCCGAGGTCCAGGGACTCTTTCGCGCCGCCGGCAGGTGGTCCTTCAGGCGTTCCAGGGCCGATTCGGCGAGGCGCCGGTAGGTGGTGATCTTGCCGCCGAAGACCGAGAGCATCGCCGGCTGGCCCTCCGGCGCGTCGAGGGTCAGCACGTAGTCGCGGGTGGCTTCCTGCGCCTTCGAGGCGCCATCGTCGTAGAGCGGGCGCACGCCCGAATAGGTCCACACCACCTCGTCGCGGGTGACCGGATCGCGAAAATACTCGCTCGCGGCGGCGCAGAGATAGGTGATCTCCTCCTCGCTCGCCTTCACGTCGGCCGGATCGCCCGTGTAGTCGCGGTCGGTGGTTCCGATCAGCGTGAAGTCGCGCTCGTAGGGGATCGCGAAGATGATGCGCTGGTCGGCATTCTGGAAGATGTAGGCCCGGTCGTGCTGAAATAAGCGCCGCACCACGATGTGGCTGCCCTGGACCAGGCGCACGCCCTCGGTGGAATTGGCCCGCGCCACGCCGGTGAGAACATTGGCCACCCACGGACCGGCGGCGTTGACGAGGGTGCGAGCCCGCACGGTCTCGCGGGCGCCGGTCTGGCGGTCCTCGACGGTGACCTCCCACAGGCCCTCGCTGCGGGTCGCGGCGACGACCCGGGTGCGCGGGCGGATGATCGCGCCGCGCTCCGCGGCGTCGCGGGCGTTCAGCACCACGAGGCGCGAATCCTCGACCCAGCAATCCGAATATTCGAAAGCGCGGCGAAAGCCGGGTTTCAGCGCCTCGCCGGCGGGATCGCGGGTGAGGTCGAGGGTGCGGGTGCCGGGCAGGCGCTTTCGGCCGCCGAGGTTGTCGTAGAGCAGCAAGCCTAAGCGCAGGAGCCAGCCCGGCCTGAGGCCCGCATGGTGCGGCAGCACGAAGCGCAGGGGCCAGACGATATGGGGCGCCATGCCCCACAGCACCTCGCGCTCCATCAGCGCTTCGCGCACCAGGCGGAACTCGTAGTGTTCGAGGTAGCGCAGGCCGCCGTGGATCAGCTTGGTCGAGGTCGAGGAGGTGCCGCTGGCGAGGTCGTTCTGCTCGAACAGCACCACGGAGGCGCCGCGGCCCACCGCGTCGCGGGCGATGCCGCAGCCATTGATGCCGCCGCCGATCACCGCGAGGTCGAACACCCCGCGCTCGTCGCCGGGCTGCTGACGCCTGGGGGCCAAGGCCACCTCCCTGTCGGAGCCTTTCGGCTCTTTCGTTTGCATCCTGGCGCGAATCTAGACGCGCTCCCGGCCTGACGCAAGCGAAACCGAAAGCAAAAAGGCGCGAACGAAAGCCTAAGACTTTCGGTTTGGCTTCACTCCGCGGCGTCGGAGGTGTCCTGCGCCTCGAGTCCGGCCTCGACCAGGGCGACGCGGTGGGCCGCGCACATCTCGCGCAAGGACCCGGAGGGCAAAGCGTCGGTGACGAAGTAGTCGAGCTCGCGCAGGTGGCCGACCCGGATCGGCGCCGAGCGCTCCAGCTTCAGCTTGTCGGCGACCAGGATCACCCGGCGGGCATTCTCGATGATGGCGCGGGCGACGCGCACCTCGCGGTAGTCGAAATCGAGCAGCGTGCCGTCCTCGTCGATCGCCGAGACGCCGATCACCGCGTAATCGACCTTGAACTGGTTGATGAAATCGACCGCCGCGGAGCCGATTACCGCCCCGTCCGCCCGCCGCACCGGCCCGCCGGCGACGATCAGGCTCATCTTCGGGTGCCGGTAGAGGAGCGTCGCCACGTTGAGGTTGTTGGTGATGACCAGAAGATCCTCGTGGTCGCCGAGGGCGCGCGCCACCTCCTCGGTGGTGGTGCCGATATTGATGAACAGCGAGGCGCTGTTGGGGATCAGCCGCGCCGCGGCGGCGCCGATCGCCCGCTTCTCGCCGTGGGCGACGAGGCGGCGCGCCTCGTAGGAGACGTTCTCGACGCCGGACGCCACCACGGCGCCGCCGTGGATGCGCGACAGGAGCCGGCTGTCGCAGAGCTCGTTCAGGTCCTTGCGGATCGTCTGCGGCGTCACCTCGAACCGCCCCGCCAGCTCCTCGACGCTGACCCGCCCGTGCAGGCGGGCGAGGGCGAGGATGTCCTGCTGGCGCTGGGAAACCTGGTCGATCACGACGCGCATGCCTTGGTCTTGCCCGCCGGGATGCGGGGGCGGGCATTGTCGGGGCAAGCGGAGGCGGGCGCAATCGGGGTGGGGATGGTTGCGTTCAGACCGCCACAGCCCATCGAACCTAGACTTAGGTAGATTCCAATCTTGAGTTGGAATTTCAGTATTGGAAGAAGGCTATAAAAATCTAATCCCTTAACAGTGCGCACGTTCGTTCCAGCGAAATGGAGTTAACATTTTCGAAAAAATGTGTGCTATGATACTCTTCACCTACGCTGCAGCCACGCGAAAAATTCTGAATGGATCTCCCCAAGAAAGATAGAGACTGGCATGAATTACGAATTAATATCAGACTCCGACTATGCGAATTTACCAGAGGATAATGATCGATGTTTTGTAGAATTTGAGGCTATATGTCGGCGAAATATGACCAGAATGATCGATGAAAATAGTTCGACAGATTTTGACCGCGCCGTTCGTGAGCAATATATGACTGCAGTTTCTGCAGTTGCGCAAGAATGTTTTATCACAAATATTACTCATACTGCTAGCGGGCAAAATGGATTTTGGGATGATTTCAGTCGGTTTTCTCTAGCAGTTCAAGGCGAAATCGCCCGGATAAGAATTCGCCAGCGTGGAGAGCGCAATCCCCATTCTGTACTGCTCACAACCAATACACGAACAAAGATTGAACATCACATTTCTCGTATTCGGGAATTAATTGACAAATCGGACATGAATGAAAATTCTAGAAGTCGCCTACATGAAAAACTTGATATTTTATCAAACGAACTACGAAACCAACGCTCAAATATTACCGCAATGCTTGCTGTATTGATGTACGCAACTACTACAATCGCGGCCGTTACAACCATAGCGGCAGACGGCAAAAATGCGATTCTGCAAATCATGCAGTTGATCGGACAAGACAAAGAAACTGAAGATGCAGCCAACAAGCGTCTCACACCGCCGCAAAAATTTTTGCCAACTCCCGTCAAGCAAATCTCCCCACCAGCTAAGCAACAACCCCGCCAGATCACGGCGCGTCGCTACGACGGTCTGGATGATGATATTCCGTTTTAATAAAATCTAACTCTGAAACATGAATAGATAGAATTTATAAAAATCTTTAACAGCATTCAAGGCGGGTGTGCATCAAATGAATATCACACGATCCCCCACGCCCGATACCGCCGCCTTTCCGTCAATTCCCGCGGCCGGGCCGCCCCCAGCTCCGCCAGCATTCCCTCCACCGCCTGCGGGCTGACCGCGAGGGCCCGGGCGGCACTCGCCACCGTGACGAGGGGGGTGCCGACGAACAGGTCGACGAGTTGCGGCAGGCGGGAAGTCCGGCGCCGCCCGGCGCAGGCGCGCAGCATCACCTCGCGGGCGAGCGCCAGGCGGTCGAGATCGCGGCCGACGGCGCGGGCCGAGGCCTCGACCGCGCCGAGGAGGCCGGTGAGCCGGTCGGGGAGCGGCCGAGCCTGAGACCAGCGCGCCCGGGCCTCGCGCAGGCCCAGCGACAGGGCCGGCAGGTGGGCGCCGGCCTTGCCCCGGGCCCGCAGCAGGGCGGCCGCCAGGAGCGGGCCGCGATGGCCGCGGCGCGGGGCCGGATCGAGCACCAGCCAGGCATCGAGGGCGATCGCCGCCGCCAGCAGGGCCGGCAGGTCGCGGGTCTCGTCGAGGATCCGCTGCCAGCGGGCGAGCGGATCGTCCGGCGCGGCGCGCGGCGTCGGCGCGCCCGTCATGTGGTCGGCGAGGGTGCGGCGGGTGCGGGCGAGCAGCCGGTCGATGGCGGCGAAGTCCGGCTCCTCCGTCTCCTCGGCATCGTCCTCCGCGTCCGGCCCGGGCCCGGCGAGCAGCCCCCAGCCGGCATCGGAGAAGGCCCAGCCGGGGGCCGCGGCGGCCAGCCGACGGCGCTCGGTCAGCACCGCGACGGCGCGGGAGAGCGCCAGGGTCGGGCGGCGCACGTCCATCGCCGCCTCGTGCAGCACCAGGTCCTCCAGGGCGACGAGCTCGCCGTCGAGGTGGAGGGCGGCCTGCGCGTCGAACAGGTGGGCCCGGGCGCGGGCACCGTCGGCCAGCACCGGATCGGCCCGGGCGAGGCGCTCGTCGAGGCGCACCAGCGCGTCGGACGCCGCCTCCAGGGGAACGGTCAGGCCTCGCCAGGCGGCGGGCAGGCGGATCGCATCGACATCGTAAACCATTGCGGCGTCACGATACGAAGATCCATCCCCAAGGAAAGCCACGCTTCGCTTGGGTCACAGCGAAAGCGCGATCGGGCCCGTTTCGCCACCCACTGCCCGCGAGACGCCTGCCCCAGCCGGTCCGGCCGTGCCGCCCCGCCACAATGTCGCTGCCGCTCCGGCATATTGACCCGCCCGCCCCGACGGCCCTACGGCGGCGGGATTCCCTGATGCCGCGCCAGCCCCTCGCCGAGACGATCCTGCCACCCTCTCCCGCCCCCGATTCCCGGTCCGTCGCCATCGGCATCACGGTCTTCCGCCCGGACGCGGCGCAGGTCGCGGCCCTGCGCGCCCGGGTCGCGGCGGAGACGCGCCGGACCATCGTGTTCGACAATGGCGGCCTGCCCGCGGACGCCGCCGCCGACCTGACCGCCCGCGGCGCCCTGGTTCTGTCGGCGGGGCGGAACATCGGAATCGGCGGCGCCCTCGACGCGATCGCGCAGGCGGCCATCGCGGCGGGTGCGGGCCAGGTGCTGCTCCTCGACCAGGATGCGGCATTCGCGCCTGAGCAGGTCTCGGCCCTGGAGGCGGCGCTGGCGCACTTGGGCCAAGCGAGCCCGCCGCCCGCCATCGTCGGGCCGCGGCCGGAGGCGGCGCCCGACCGCAAGGCGCCGGCCTATCCGCGCCGGCCGGGAATCCCGGAGGACGGCGCGCTGGTCCCGGTGGAGTTCCTGGCGACCTCCGGCTCGCTCGTCGACCTCGCGGCCTATGCGCGGATCGGCCCGTTCCGGAGCGATTTCTTCATCGACGGCGTCGACCTCGAATGGTGCTTCCGCGCCTGGGCCCGGGGCTATGGCTGCTGGATGGAGACCGGCACCGCCCTCCCCCACCGGGTCGGCGCCGGGGTGATCCGCTCGAAACTCCTCGGCATCGAGATGCCGCGCCAGCCACCCTTCCGGATGGCGGCCTACCTGCGCAACAGCGTCTATGCCTGGCGGCTGCCGCACGTGCCCCGGCGCTGGCGCCTGCGCCAGGCCGCCTACCTGCCGCTCCAGGCCCTGCTGTACTGGGCCGATGCCGGCTTCCGCCCGGGCGTGCTGGCGCAGCTCGCCGGCGCGGTGTGGGACGGCCTGCGCGGCCGGCTCGGGCCGCCGCGAGGATTGCCATGACAGCCGATCCGACAGCCGACGCTCCGAATCCCGCCCTCGACGTCGTCATCGTCAACTGGAACGGCGGCGCCCTGCTGCGGGCCTGCCTCGCCAGCCTGGCGGCGGCGGAAGGCCAGCTCGGCGACGCCCTGCCCCTGCGCGTCGTGGTGGTCGACAACGCCTCTCGCGACGGCTCGCTGGCGGGCCTGCCGCCCCTGCGTCACGGCCCGGCGGTGATCGCCAATCCCGACAACCAGGGCTTCGGCCGGGCCTGCAATGCCGGCGCGGCGCGGGGCCGCGCGCCCGCTATCCTGTTCCTCAACCCCGATGCGCGGGTCACGGCCGCGAGCCTGACGGGCGCCTACGCCGCCCTGATGGCGGATCCCGACACCGGCATCGTGGGCGCGCAGCTCCTCGACGAGGCGGGCATCGTGCAGCGCTCCTGCGCCCGGCGGCCGACCACCCGCTCGCTGATCGGCCAGGCGCTGCTCCTCGACCGGGTGCGGCTGGTGCCCACCCACTTCATGACCGAGTGGGACCACGCCGAGGACCGGGCGGTCGACCAGGTAATGGGCGCCTTCCTGATGACCCGCCGCCCGCTCTTCGAGGATCTCGGCGGCTTCGACGAGCGCTTCTTCGTCTATTACGAGGATGTCGATCTCTGCGCCCGGGCCTGGGATGCCGGCGTCGCGGTGCGGCACCTCGCCGGCATCGCCGTCCGGCACGAGGGCCAGGGCACCACCCGGGCGGCCAAGGCCCACCGCCTCGCCTGCTTCCTCGAGAGCCAGATTCGCTACGCCGCCAAGCATCACGGCCGGGCGACCGCATTCATTCTGGTGGCGACCGCCTTCGGCGCGCAGGTGCCGTTGCGCCTCGTCCAGGCGCTGGCGCGGCGCTCGATACCTGAGGCCGGCGAGGTCCTGCGCGGTGCGGGCCTGCTTGCCCGGGCGCTGCCCGACGTGATGCGGACGATCGGTCCCCGATAAGCCCCCTCCCCCGATTCCAAGTCTCCCGTGAGTCCACGATGCGCGCCCTGATCGACCTTCTCCGCGCCATGACCCCGCGCGAGCGCCGCCGCGCCGGGCTGATCGGGGCCGGGCTGGCGCTCGCGGCCCTGCTCGAAGTGATCGGCGTCGCCTCGGTGATACCGTTCCTGACGCTGGTCGGCGATCCGGGCGCCGCCGCCCGGGTGCCGGCGCTGGGGGCGATCCGCGACGGGCTCGGGCTCGCCGACGACCGCAGCTTCCTGATCGTGGTCGGGTTGAGCGCCTTGCTCGCCATCCTCACCACCTCCTGCGTCAATGCCGGGCTCACCTACGCCCAGTTGCGCTTCAGCCACAGCGTCGGCTACGGCTTCGCCCGCCGGCTCCTGTTCCGCACCATCGACCGCGAGCGGCTGTTCTTCACCACCGCCAACAGCGCCGCGCTCGCCAAGACGATCCTGAGCGAGACCGACCGCCTCGTCGTCGGCGTCCTGACCCCCGCCACCGTCATCGCCTCGCGGGCGACCTCAGCGAGTGCCGTGATCGTCTTCCTGCTCGTCGTCTCGCCGCGCCTCGCGCTGATCCTGGGTGCGGGCTTCGGCGGGCTCTATGTCGGCATCTTCCTGGTGGTGCGGGCGCGGCTCGCGCGCATCGGCGCCCGGGCCGTCGCCGGCAACGAGGGCCGGTTCCGCGTGGTGCACGAGACCCTCGGCGGCCTCACCGAGCTCAAGCTCTACGGCCGGGCGGAGGGCTTCGCGCGCCGGTTCGAGGCCCCGGCCCGCGCCTACGCGCAAGCCAGCGCCGAGAGCCTGCTCACCGGGCAATTGCCGCGCTTCGTCATCGAGGCGCTGGCCTTCGGCGGCGTCATCGTGGTGGTGCTGTTCGCGCTCTCGCAGGGGCTCGACACCGCCGGCATCCTGCCGCTGCTCGGCCTGTTCGCCTTCGCGGGCTACCGGATGCTGCCGGCGTTCCAGAACGTGTTCAACGCGCTCGCCCTCCTGCGCTTCACCCTTCCGGCGGTGCGGCTCGTGGTCGAAGGGCTCGAGGGCGAGCGCGCCTCCACCCCCCGGACGCCCGAGCGCCTGCCGTTCCGGGACGCGATCCACCTCCAGGGCGTCCGGTTCGACTACGAGCCCGGCCGCCCGGCTTTGTCGGACATCGACCTCACGATTCCGGCCCACGCCACGGTCGGCCTCGTCGGCCGCACCGGCTCGGGCAAGTCGACCCTGGTCGGCCTGATCCTCGGCTTCCTCACCCCCACAGCGGGCCGCATCGCGGTCGACGGCACGATTCTCGATCCCGCCACCCTGCCGGCCTGGCAGAACCGCATCGGCTACGTGCCACAGGACATTTTTTTGATCGACGGCACCATCGCCGAGAACATCGCCTTCGGGCTCGACGCGATCGACGCGGCCGCGGTGGAGCGGGCGGCGCGGCTCGCCGGCGCGCACGACTTCGTCGCCACCCTGCCGGAGGGCTACGCCACCCGCGTCGGCGAGCGCGGCGCCCGGCTCTCCGGCGGCCAGCGCCAGCGCATCGGCATCGCCCGGGCGCTCTACCACGACCCCGACGTCATCGTGTTCGACGAGGCGACCTCCGCCCTCGACGACGAGACCGAGGGTGTGGTGATGCGGGCGGTGCAGGGCCTCGCCGGCACCCGCACCCTGATCATGATCGCCCACCGCCTCACCAGCCTCGCCGGGGCCGATACGGTGCACGTGCTGGAGGGCGGCCGTATCGTCGCCTCGGGTCCGCCGGAGCAGGTGCTGCCGCAGCTAGCCCGCACGGTGGATCAGGGGTGATCCAGCGCGGCAGCGCGGAAGCGGTCCCTCGACGGGGCGGATGCCAGCTCGTCGCAGTCGGGCCAAGAGGGACGAGAGCGGCGCCCCTTCGCAAGCCACCTCCCCCTTTCCCGGACGACTGAAGCGACAGCGGAAGGAGATCCGGGAAAGGGAGGCGTGGGTTACGAGAAGCGTTCAGGTGCCGACGCGCGCCGGTTGCGGAGCGCGGCGCGCCGCGATCGGGCGATGCTTCCGGGATCACGCTTCCAGCGCGCCGTACTCGTGGGTATAGGCCCCCTCCTCGAACCGGTCGAAGCTCTGGCTCCAGCGTTGGCCGGGCCAGAGGTAATCGACCCGGCCCGCCTCCGGCCGATACACGGCCGTGTAGGCGGTGGTGAAGCTGAGCTTGCGCGAGTAGAGCGGCGGCGCGAAGAAGCGCGCCGTCAGAGCCTCGAGGGTCATCGACGGGTCGTCGAGGGCCTCCTCCAGCACCCGCTGGCGCAGGGCCGAGCGCGAGGCGGGCAGGATCCGCTCCTGGTGGTTGGTGCAGGTTCTCTGCCGCGTCACCGCGGCCTCGCGCCGGGGGCCGAGAAAGACCGTGGCGTGGTCGCCGGTCCGGTCGAGCAAGGTGACGTTGTGGAGCTGCACCGCCGGGAGGCGGCGGAGCGCGGCGACACCCTCGGGCACCGAGCCGCAGGTCTCCAGCACGTAGCGCAGCATCTGGATGATGGCAAAACCCTCGCCACGCCGGGCGAGGCCGCCGAGGGTACAGCTCGCCACCAGCCCGTCCTCGTTCATGCCGTCGAGGCAGCCGCCCCAGGGCCGCTGCACCATCCCGATCACCCGCCGCCCCGCCCAGGCGGTCAGCTCGATGCGGCCGGTGATCGAGGTCAGGGGATAATCGTAGTTGCGGATGAGGGCCGGCCCCTCGTCGCCGAGCCACACCGCTTGGCTGCAGCCCTGGCGGTGGGGGGCCGGGCGGTAATGGCTGAGGATGCGGTGGGCGAGGTCGTCGTCGCCGACCATCCCGCACACATCGTCGTAATGCGGGACGAGTTCGGGCATGTGCCGCGTCAGCGCAGCCCGACACTCGGCGGCGTCCGGCCGGTCGGGCGCGCCCTCGCCGAGATACCACCGCGCCGCCTCATCCCGTCCGTCCCGGAAACGCGCGAGCCACGCAGGCCCGGGCCGGTCCTCGCGATGGGCGGTGAAGGTCTTTTCCATGATGACGCCATGTAGGCGCCCGGCCCGTCACGCTCCAGGCGGCGCGGCAATCGGACTGGCCCCCTCCGCTTCGATCCAGGCCAAGAAGGCGGCGACCGGCCCGGCCGAAGCCCTCCCCTCCCGCACGTAGGTGCAGTAGCTCCGCGCCGGGAGACGCGGCCCCGCGAAGGCTGCGACGAGGCGGCCCCGCGCGAGGTCGTCGGCGATCAGGGCCGTCGGGCCCATGGCGACGCCGACGCCGTCGAGGGCGGCCTGGAGCGTGAGGTAGAAATGGTCGAGGGTCAGCGCCGCCTCCGGCTCCAGACCCGGGATGCCGGCGGCGGCCAGCCAGTCGTCCCACAGCCGCGGCAGGCTCGCGCTGTGCAGCAGCGTGTGATGCCGGAGATCCGCGGGTTCGCGGAGCGCCACCCGGTCGCGCAGGCCGGGGCTGCAGACCGGCAGCCGCTCCTCTGACAGGAAGACCCGAGCCGTCAGACCATAGAAGGTGTCGGGCCCACCGCGGATGGTGACGTCGCCCGGATCTGCCAGGGCCTCGAGCGGCTGGTTCGAGGTCTCCAGCCGCACCCGGATCGCGGGATGCCGCGCCCGGAACTGCGCGAGCCGCGGCACCAGCCAGCGCAGGGCGAAGGTCGACGGCGCGTTGATCCGCAGCACCGCGCCCGCCTCGTGGCCGTATTGTGCCGTCGCGGCAGCGATGCGGTCGAGGGCCGGGCCGATCTCCGCCAGATAGGCGCGGGCCGCCGGGGTGAGCACGACGCGCCGGTTGTGCCGCTCGAACAGGCTCGCCCGCAGCCACTCTTCGAGCCCGCGCACCTGCTGGCTGACGGCGCCGTGCGTCACCCCGAGCTCGTCCGCGGCGGCCTTGAAGCTGCCGAGGCGGGCGGCGGCCTCGAAGGCGCGCAGGGCGTTCAGGGGTGGCAGCGCGCGCCGCATTCGGGTGAGTTTTCCTGTCTCATGCCGCCTGAACAAATGGTTTGCCGGGGCGTCCCGCAAGAGCCACCCTCACGCGTGCTCGTAACCAACCGCGTGACTCCGATGCCCGACACTCCGATCCACCGCACCGAGGCCGCCGCGTGACGCCGCTCGTTCTCGCCTCCGTCACCGGCGCCGCGATCCTGCATGCGGGCTGGAACGCGGTCCTGCGCGGCGGCAGCGACCGGCTGTGGTCGATGACCCTGATGATGGTGGCGGTCAGCGCCGTCACGGGACTCGCCGCCCTGGTCCTGCCCTGGCCGAACGCCGCGAGCTGGTCCTACGTGATCGCCTCCGCACTGATCCACGCCGGCTACAACCTGTCCCTGGTGCGGACCTACCGCATCGGCGATCTCGGCCAGACCTACCCGATCTCCCGCGGCTCCTCGCCAGTCCTGGTCGCTCTCGGCGCGATGGTCTTCGCGCACGAGGCCGTCACCCTCGTCTCGGCCCTCGGCATCGCGCTCGTCTCCGGGGGAATCGTCTCGCTGGCCTTGCAGGGCCGCAATGTCCGGGCCGAGGTGCTGCCCGCCGCGCTGACCACCGGCGTGCTGATCGGCGCCTACACGGTCGTCGACGGGATTGGGGTGCGGCTCTCGGGCGACAGCGTGGCCTACGCCAACGCGATGTTCCTGCTGTGGAGCCTGACGATGCCGCCGCTCTACCTCGCCCTGCGCGGCCGGCAGCGCCCGGCCTATACGCGGCGCGAGACCGCGATGGCGCTCGCCGGCGGCGTGGTGTCGATCCTTGCCTACGGCATCGTCATCGGGGCGATGCAGTTCGGCGCGATGGGCGTGGTCTCGGCCCTGCGCGAGACCAGCGTGGTCTACGCCGCGCTGATCGGCCGGATTTTTCTGAAGGAGCGGCTGACGGCGCAGCGGATCGCCTCCTGCCTGGCGATCGCCGCGGGCGCGGCCTGCCTCGCCGCATGAGCTCTCACCACATCGTCTGCTTCGCCCGCTCGGCCCACGCCCCGTCGTAGCTCTCGCCGCCGACGCGGCCGTCGCTCAATTCGGCCAGGATCTGGCCGGTGGTCGGCAGGGTTTTGGGGTCGACCTGGGCCTCGGCCCGCCACAGGCCGGAGCGGATCAGCGCCCGGGCGCACTGGAAATAGACCTCGCCGACCCGGATCACCATCACGGTGCGGGGCGCCTTGCCCTCGACGGCGAAGGACGCACACAGGGCCGCATCGTCCTCGATCACCGCCCGGCCGTTGACCCGGAGCGCGTTGCCGATGCCGGGAATCAGGAACATCAACCCGACCCTCGGATCGCGGACGACGTTGCGCAGGCTGTCGATGCGGTTGTTGCCGCGGCGGTCGGGCAGCAGCAGCGTGCGCGGATCGGCGATCCGCACGAAGCCCGGGCGGTCGCCGCGAGGCGAGCAATCGAGCCCTTCCGAACCGCAGGTTGCCAGGGCGGCGAAGGGGGCCGCCTCGATGAAGCGGCGATAATGCGGGGTGACGTGGTCTGTCACCTTGACGGTCGAGGCCTCGCCGACGGCGCCGAACTCGCCGTAGACCCGCTCCAGATCCGCTTCCGTCTCCAGGATCGCCATTGTCTCGTCCCTCCGTCGCCGGGTGTCGGATCCTTAGGAGAGCGGGAGGCGCGTGACCATCGAGAAGATTGCACCCTCGCGTGAGCGGCGCTCATAGAGCCGCGGCCCGCCCCGGGCCTCCCGGTTGCCACCTGGCAACGATCCGAGGTGGGACGCAGCCCGGCACCGGGTTGCCAGCTGGCAACTGACTTCTGATGGTTAACGGAGCTTAACCAAAAACCGTTTGCGTCGTCACGGCCACGCTGGCATCGTCTTACGGAGTTTATCCGTGATGCGTCCAGGAACCGTAAATGCCCGATCAGCCGCAGGAGCAGGCGAGAGCCGCAGCCTCCGACCGTCCCTCGATCACCCGGATCATCGCCGATGACGGCGGCGCCCTGTCGAGCGAGCTGAACGCCCTGCGGCGCACGCTCTTCCCGCCGGCCTCGCACAAGCTCCTGCGCTCGTTCTCCTCCGGCGAGGCGGCGAAGCTGATTGGCGTCGCGGACGGCTACCTGCGCCAGCTCTCCCTCGCGAGCAAAGGCCCGCAGCCGGAGATCGGCCCCGGCGGCCGGCGCTCCTACACGCTCGGGCAGATCAACGAGTTGCGCCAGCTCCTCGACGACGGCCCGAAGGCGAAGGGCTACGTGCCGCATCGCTCCGGTGACGAACACTGCCAGGTGCTGGCGGTGGTGAACTTCAAGGGCGGGTCGGGCAAGACCACCACGGCGGCCCATCTCGCGCAGTACCTCGCCCTGCGGGGCTACCGGGTGCTCGCCGTCGACCTCGATCCGCAGGCCTCGCTGACCGCGCTCCACGGCTACCAGCCCGAATTCGACGTCGGTCCCAACCAGACCCTCTACGCCGCGATCCGCCACGACGACGAGCAGCGCCCTCTCGTCGAGGTGGTGCGCAAGACCTACTTCCCGGGCCTCGACCTCGTGCCCGGCAACCTCGAACTGATGGAGTTCGAGCACGACACCCCGCGGGTGCTGGCCGACCGGAATGCCGAGCCGTTCTTCGGCCGCATCGCCACGGCGCTCGGCAGCGTCGCCGACGATTACGACGTGATGATCCTCGACTGCCCGCCGCAGCTCGGCTTCCTGACGCTCGGCGCGCTCTGCGCCGCCACCGCGATGCTGGTGACGGTTCATCCCCAGATGCTCGACGTGATGTCGATGTGCCAGTTCCTGCTGATGGCCTCCGACCTGCTCGGTGTGGTGCAGGAGGCCGGGGCCGACCTCGATTACGACTTCCTGCGCTACGTCGTGACCCGATACGAGCCCTCCGACGCGCCGCAGACCCAGATGGTCGGCTTCATGCGCTCGCTGTTCCGCGAACGGGTTCTGACCCACCTGATGCTGAAATCGACCGCGATCTCGGATGCCGGCCTGTCGAAGCAGACCCTCTACGAGATCGGTCGCGAGAGCTTCACCCGCGCCACCTACGACCGGGCGATCGAGGCGCTCGACGGGGTCAATGGCGAGATCGAGGGCCTGATGCACCGCGCCTGGGGACGCGTTCCGGCATGAAGCGCAAGGATGCCCTCCGCGCCGCCCTCGGCGCTCGCTCCGCCGACCGCGAGACGACAGAGTTGCCAGCTGGCAACCCGGCCGAACCGCTGGAAACGCCCCCCGAGGCGCCGCGCCCCCTGGTGCGCTCCGGCGCCGTCGGCGCCATGGGCCGCAGCCTCGGGCGCATCGCCAGCGCGGCGGCGGAAGCCCGCGCCATGGTCGCCTCCGGCGACCGGGTGGTCGAGCTCGATCCCGCCCTCATCGACGGGTCCTTCGTGCAGGACCGCCTCACCGGCGATCCGGCCGAGCACGCCGCCTTCGTCGAACTGATCCGCGAGCGCGGCCAGCAGGTGCCGATCCTGGTGCGGCCGCACCCCAGTGCGGAGGGCCGCTACCAGGTGGCCTACGGCCATCGCCGGTTGCGGGCGGCAATCGAGCTCGGCCGGCCGGTGCGGGCGGTGGTCAAGGCGCTCTCGGACGAGGATCTCGTCGTCGCGCAAGGCCAGGAGAACTCGGCCCGGGCCGATCTCAGCTACATCGAGCGGGCCTTGTTCGCGATCGCGCTGGAGGATCGCGGCTTCGACCGCGCCACCATCATGGCGGCGCTCGCGGTGGAGAAAACCCAGCTCTCGCGCCTAATCGGCATCGGCCGGGCGGTGCCGGCCGAGGTCGTGGCGGCGATCGGCCCGGCGCCGAAGGCCGGGCGGCCGCGCTGGACCGCGCTCGTCGAGGCGCTGGCGCGGGACGGGGCAGGGGAGGCGGTGACCCGCCTCCTCGCCGCCCCGGATTTTTCGGATCTGTCCTCCGACGACCGCTTCGCCCGGCTGCTCTCGGGCCTCACCGCGCCGGCGCCGCGGCCGGCGCCGAGCCCGGCTTTCTGGACCAATCTCGGCGGCCGGCCGGTGGTGCGGGTCGAGCGCGGCCGCCAAGGCACCCAGCTCACGGTCGACGACACTCTCGAGCCGGACTTCGCCGCCTATCTTATCCAGAGTCTTCCACAGCTCTACGCCAGCTTCACCGAGTCGAAGACGCGCGACGAGACCGATTAAGGTTCGATCCACGATCGAGCCGGCGGGACAAAGACTCGCCGGTTAGGCACAGAGATTCACAGGAATCTGTCGCTCTGCTTCGAGAATCGGCCGGACTCGACTCGGCCGATTCGGGTTTCGCGCGTTAGGACTCATCGACAGACAACAGTCACGACGCGCGCCTTCAACCGCGCGTCTCCGCGCGGAGCCCTCTTGGTGGAGACGACGACCCCGCCGCAATCCGCCCTCGAACCGGTCGAGGGCGTGCGCGACGCCGACCTGATCGAGATCGTCGAGAAGGCGCGCGGCAGCGTCGCCTACAAGGCGACGCTCGCCTTCGTGCGCGCCAGCCAGGCCAAGCGCGACGCGGAGGCCGAGGCGCGCGACAAGCTGGTGGTGCTGAAGGCCGAGGCCGCGGCCGAACGCGCCCGGCTCCCCCGCAACGCCCGCCGCCGCGACATGGTGCGCGAGGTGATCGAGAACGAGCCGGCGGCGCCCGAGAACATCCAGCACATCCACTCGGTGCTGGCGCTCTGCGGCCTGCCGTATCGCGAGCCGAAAGGCGTCACCAACGTCTCGCGCGAATACGGCCGCAACACGCTCGCCATCAATGCCGGCCGGCTCATCAACCCGTCGACCGGCGAGATGGAGATGCAGGGGCTGCCCTACGGCCCGAAGGCACGCCTCCTGCTGCTGCATCTCTGCACCGAGGCGGTGCGCCAGCGCAGCCCCAAGGTCGAGGTGGCGCAGAGCATGTCGGGCTTCATCCGCGACATGGGCTTTCCGGTCACCGGCGGCGAGCGCGGCACGCTCAAGCAGTTCAAGGAGCAGCTCAACCGGCTCGCCGCCTGCTCGATGCAGATCGGCCTGTGGGACGGCACCCGCGCCTCGACCCTCAACGTGCCGCCCTTCCGCCAGATGGATGTGTGGCTGCCGCTGCACAACCATCCTGACCAGGGCCTGCTCTGGTCCTCCACCATCACCTTCCACCGCGAGTTCTACGACAACCTGATCCAGCACGCGCTCCCGGTCGACATCCGCGCCGCCCGCGCCTTCGCAGGCTCGGCGCGCAAGCTCGATCTCTTGTTCTGGGTCGGCTACCGGCTCTCGCGCCTGGAGCGTCCGCTGCGCCTGACCTGGGACAACCTCTACAAGCAGTTCGGCAGCGAGAACGGCTCGATCCGCTCGTTCCGCCAGGAGTTCCGCAAGGACGTCGCCCATCTCACCGAGGTGTTTCCGCGCCTGCGTCTGACCCTCGACGATGGCGGGATGCAGCTCCTGCCCTCCGATCCGAAGGACCTGCTGGTGCCGCCCAAGGCGACCCTGGCAAATAGGCGAGCCCGCGCAAAGGCTTGATTCCGCCGACTTCCCTACGAGGGGAGGCGTGGGCTGGCCCGCGAACGAGGCTCCGCGCGCGGGCGTTACGGATCCGCCGCTTTCGATGAGGCTCTATATAGGATTATTTTCTTACATTTGATTGCTCCCCGATGCCGGCTTCGCGCATCGGCCGAGGACTGAATCATCGATCTCAACCCTGTTTATGATCCTCCGCGTCATCCCGGGGCCGCAAAGCGGGACCCGGGATCCATAACCGCTGAGGAAGCCGGATGAGGCGGTGCGCGTCCCGACCCCTTCTGAAGCCTCGGCGGTTATGGATCCCGGGTTCTCGCCTGCGGCGAGCCCCGGGATGACGATGGAGGGTGTATTTTAGGTTCAAAGGGGCAGATCAGCGTTTCATGCAAGATCTTACGCCCTCATAAATGGAGTATAAACTTAATATATATTATATATATCAATATCCTGAGGAGTTTTAACCGATATAATATCGGTACATCCGTCGATATCGTATGGGAAAAACCTTTTCCGATCGCACCATGGTGCTCCGCTGGGGCTACCATCCTACGCCGAGTTGCCTACGCTCCGCCACGACCCGGACCGCCCCCGATCACGCTGACTCGCCTACGCGCCCTGAGCCCCGCGCGGCGCCCCGAATCCAGCGTCTTGCCGTTGAGATTCCGCGGCTTTTCCGATTCTCCCACGGCGCAGACCAGCCTACGGGACGGGACCGATCCCACGCCGAATTGCCTACGCTTCTCCGCGACCGGGCAGCCGGCCGGTAACCCTTCGCCCGTCGGGCGCCGCGAGTCGCGCCCAAGTATTGCCGGGCCCCGGCGGCCTCGCGAGAGTCGAGCAAGAGTCCCGCATCGGGACGGCGAATCATCAGTCAGCGTACAGGCGAGTCGGTTCCGGCCGCTCAAGCCTCGGCTCGACTCATCCCCGGGGAAACGATCCCGGCTGTGCTGGGCTTTGTCGGACGAGGACTCGTGAGCCGCGAGTCTCCGACTCGGCGGCGTCGCCCCAAGACTCAGGAGGGGCGGGGGAGGGGGAGCGCCTCGTACGGCCCGGCCCCGGATCGTGACGCCTCCCCCTCCGGCCGATCACGAACGGGGCGGATCTCGACGATCAGACCCCGAAAAACCCCTAACTTCCGATCCCCAAAAGCCTTTTTATGAAAGATTCAGAATCTGGATTCTGAGTCTGAATCCGTAGAGCTATATGGGTATTATATGGGGTGGCGATTTTCTGAAGTCCTGCAAGGGGTTGAGCCCTGCTCGCGTAGGCATGTCTGCGCGGTCGCGTAGGCAACTCGGCGCGGCCGCGTAGGCAGGTCTGCGCGGAAACGGGGGGCCAGCGAAGGCGACTCGGCGTGACCCCGTAGGTTACTCGGCGCAGGGCCCCGATTAACAGCTTGGAAAGCTGTGTGAATCGCGGATGGCCCGCCGTAGGCGATTCAGCGTGCCGCACGAGGCCGCGCAACACCCCGGACGGCACCAGATTCGTGACCTCGGCGCAGCGCGCCGACCCCTGAAGCGCCGGGATCGCCGGAATCTCCGCCAGGAGGCCCGTGGAGGCCCATCGCGCCCCAGGACAGTTGTACGGCACCTCTCAGCCTCGAATCCAGCTCAGCGGCGCTCCTGGCGGCTTGGCGGGCGTTGTCCAACGGCTGTGCCCGCTCGCTCCCAGAATCGCACGCCCGCCCGATCCCCTTGTTCCACCGCGCTTTCCGGGCGCTGCCGACCCAGCTGTCCCCGCTGCCGTCAACAGGGGACCGGTTTCCGGAGGTGCCGTCAGAGCCTCGGTCCACAGCCCCGATTGACACTCCGGTGAAACCGAACAAAACAAGAACGAGTTGGTGTTTCGGTCGGTGATGGGCATGAGATGCGACAGGCCGAGCGGGAGCAGCAGCTCGCGGCGTTGCGCGAGCGGATCGGGGGGCTGGCGCCCGAGGGGGCGGGCCGGCCGGTCCTGCCATTCGGCGTGGCAGACCTGGACGGGCACCTGCCGGGCGGGGGCCTGCGCCTCGGCGCGGTGCACGAGGTGCTGGCGGCGGGGCCCGTGGACGGGGAGGGGGCGCTCGCGGCCCTGTTCACCGCCGCGATCCTCGCGCGCCTCCCCGGCCCGGTCCTGTGGTGCCTGGCGAGCCGCGACCTGTTCGCCCCCGGCCTCGCCGCCGTCGGCCTCCACCCCGACCGGGTGCTCTACGCCGAGACCCGGCGCGAGGCCGAGGTCCTGCCCACCATGGAGGAGGGCCTGCGCCATCGCGGCCTCGCGGCGGTGGTCGGCGAGGTCGCCCGGCTCGGGCTCACCCCGTCGCGCCGGCTCCAGCTCGCCGCCGAGGGCAGCGGCGGCCTCGCCCTGGTGATCCGCCGCTGGGGCGCCGCCGTCCCGGAGCCCAACGCCGCCGCGACCCGCTGGAGCGTCGTCGCGGCGCCGTCCCCCGCTCTTCCCGTACCGGGCCTGTCGCGGGCCCGCTGGACCGTGGCGCTCGTCCGCGCCCGGGGCGCCGAGCCCCGCACCTGGCTCCTCGAGGCTCCCGATGCGAAGGGTCGTCTGCGTGTTCCTGCCGACCTGGCCGACCGACCGCTGGCGACGCCGGAACGGCGGGCCGTCGCCGGATGAGCCCCTGGTCGCGGCGGGGCAGGAGGGGGCGCGCCGGGTGCTCACGGCCGTCGACCGCGCCGCCCGGGCTCTGCGCCTGCGCCCCGGCCTCGCGCTGGCCCAGGCGCAGGCCATGGTCCCGGGGCTCACGGTGATCGAAGCCGATCCGGAGGGCGATGCGGCGGCGCTCGCCCGCCTCGCGGCCTGGTGCCTGACCTATGCCCCCCTCGTCGCCCCTGACCCGCCGGACGGGATCTGGATCGACGTCGCGGGGGCGGCCCACCTGCATGGCGGCGAGGCGGCGCTGCTCGCCTCGTTGCGCCGCCGCCTCGGCCGGGCCGGCTACCGGGTGCGGGTGGCGGTCGCCGACACGCCCGGCGCCGCCTGGGCGGCCGCCCGCTGCCTGAACCCTGAGACCGTGCTCGTGCCCGGCGCGCAGCGCGAGGCGCTTCCCGCCCTGCCGCTCTGGGCCCTGCGCCTCGATCCCGACACCGTCGCGGGCCTCGCCCAGCTCGGCCTCACCCGGGTCGAGCACCTCGTGCACCAGCCCCGCGGCCCGTTGCGCCTGCGCTTCGGCGAGGCGCCCGCCCGCCGCCTCGACCAGGCGCTGGGCGTGTGCACCGAACCCCTCGCCACCCTGGCGCCGCCGGTGGAGCACGCGGTGCGGCTCGCCTTCGCGGAGCCGATCGGGGCGCCCGAGACGCTCGCCCGGGTGACCCGGCGGCTGACCGCCATGCTGGCCGACGACCTCGCCCGGCACGGGCTCGGCGCGCGCCGGCTCGACCTGGTGTTTCGCCGCGTCGACGGGCTCGACCAGGCGGTCAGCGTCGGCACCGCCCGGCCGAGCCGCGATCCGCGCCACCTCGCCCGCCTCCTCGCCGAGCGTCTGCCCCAGATCAATCCCGGCCACGGCCTCGACGAGGCGCGGCTCGCCGCTCCTCGCGTCGAGCGCCTGGAGGCGCGCCAGCTCGCCGCCCCCGGCGCGGAACCGGATCCGGATACGATGGCGGAACTGGTCGACCGGCTGGTGCTGCGCCTCGGGCCGGGCCGGGTGTTTCGCAAGGCCCCGGTCGAGAGCGAGTGGCCGGAGCGGGCGGAGCGCCGGGTCGCCCCGTTGAGCCCCGCCGCCGGCGCGACTTGGGCCCCCGACCTGCCGCGGCCCGGCCGCCTGCTCTCCGTGCCGGAGCCGGTGGCGGTGCTGGCGGCGCTCCCCGATGCGCCGCCCACCGCGTTCACCTGGCGCGGCACCCGCCGCCGGGTGGCCCGGGCCGACGGTCCGGAGCGCATCTTCGGCGAGTGGTGGCTCGCCGACGACGAGGTCGCGGCGACCCGCGACTATTACCGGGTCGAGGACGAGACCGGCGCCCGCTACTGGCTGTTTCGCGATGCCCTGACGCGGGACGGCGCGCGCTGGTGGCTGCACGGATTGGGGGAGGCGTGATGCGCCCGGTCCCCCGAGGCTTGCCGGCTCTGGGTTTGCCAGCTCTGGCGGACGGATTTCATCCCACCCGCGACCTCATCCTGAGGTGCTGGGCGATCGTAGATCGCGCAGCCCCGAAGGAGGCCGCCAGGAATCTCCGAGACATCTGGAGCCTTCCTTCGAGGTTGCCGCGAGCGGCAGCACCTCAGGATGAGGTCGTAGTGTGGGAGAGAAGGGGTGCCGACGATGCTGCCGTCAGCAGCCGGCCGGGCTCCCGATGAGCGTCGAGCTCCAGGTCACCACCCACTACTCGTTCCTGCGCGGCGCCTCCTCGCCGGAGGAGCTTTTTGCCGCTGCCGCCCTCCTCGGCATCCGGGCGCTCGCCGTCACCGACCGCAACAGCCTCGCCGGGATGGTGCGGGCCCATGCCGCCGCGCGCACCACCGGCTGCCGCCTGATCGTCGGCTGCCGGCTCGACCTCGCCGAAGGCTGGAGCCTGCTCGTCTATCCGACCGACCGGGCGGCCTATGGCCGGCTGTGCCGGCTCCTCACCATCGGCCGCTCGCGCGAGCGGGCGCCCCACGGCGGTTGCCACCTGACAACCGCGGACGTTGCGGAGTGGAGCCGGGGCCTCGTGGCGGTACTGCCCGCCGACCGGCCGGACGACGTCCTCACGGAGCGCCTGCGCAGCCTGAAGGCGATCTTCGGAAAAAACCTCTCCTGCGGCCTGTCGCGCCGCTTCGGCGTCAACGACCACCTGCGCCTGGACGGCATCGCGAGTCTCGCCCGCGCCGCGCGGGTGCCGTCGGTCGCCCTCGGCGACGTGCTCTACCACGTCCCCGAGCGGCGGATGATGCAGGACGTGGTCACCTGCATCCGCCTGAAGACCACCATCGCGGCGGCGGGCTTTGCCCGCGAGCGCCATGCCGGGCGCCACCTGCAGGAGCCCGACGAGACCGCGCGCCTGTTCGCCCGCCATCCGGAGGCGCTGGTCCGCGCCGCTTCCATCGCCGAATCCTGCCGCTTCTCCCTCGACGAGCTCACCTACACCTACCCGGACGAGGCCGGGGAGGACGGTCGCCCCGCGCAGGTGCGCCTCGCGGCGATGACCTGGGAGGGGGCGGCGCGGCGCTATCCGGGAGGCGTGCCGGAGGCGGTGCGCCGCCAGCTCGGCGACGAACTCGACCTCGTCGCCAAGAAGGCTTACGCGCCGTACTTCCTCACCGTCGAGGCGATCGTCCGCTACGCGCGTGCCCAAGGCATCCTGTGCCAGGGCCGCGGCTCGGCGGCGAACTCGGCGATCTGCTGGTGCCTCGGCATCACCGCCATCGATCCGGTGGAGCAGGGGCTGCTCTTCGCCCGCTTCATCAACGAGAACCGCGACGAGCCGCCGGACATCGACGTCGATTTCGAGCACGAGCGCCGGGAGGAGGTGATCCAGTGGATCTACGCCACCTACGGCCGCGAGCGCGCGGCGCTCACCGCCACGGTGATCCGCTACGGCGCCCGCGGCGCGGTGCGGGAAGTCGGCAAGGTGCTGGGCGTGCCGGAGGACGTCACCGGGGCGCTCGCCCGCCTGGTCTGGGGCTGGTCGCGCGAGGGGGTCGGCGAGCGTGAGGCGACGGCGCTCGGCCTCGACCTCTCCGCGCGCCCCTTGCGGCTCACTTTGGAGATCGCCCGGGCGCTGATCGGCACGCCGCGCCATTTCGGCCAGCATCCCGGCGGCTTCGTCCTGACCCTCGACCGGCTCGACCTGCTCTGCCCGGTGGTGCCGGCCCGGATGGAGAACCGCCAGATCATCGAGTGGGACAAGGACGACATCGAAGCCTTGCGCTTCATGAAGGTCGACGTGCTCGGCCTCGGCATGCTCGGCTGCCTGCGCCGGGCCTTCGCGCTCCTCGCCGAGCACAGGCCCGAGACCGACCCGCCGCGGGAGATCGCCGACATCCCGCCGAACGACGAGCCGACCTACGCGATGATCCGGCGCGCCGACACGATCGGGGTCTTCCAGATCGAGAGCCGGGCGCAGATGGCGATGCTGCCGCGGATGAAACCCGAGAACCTCTACGACCTGACGATCGAGGTCGCGATCGTGCGGCCGGGCCCGATCCAGGGCGACATGGTCCACCCCTACCTGCGCCGGCGCCGCGGGCTCGATCCCGTCACCTATCCAACCAGGGAACTGGAGACCGTGCTCGGGCGCACCCTCGGCGTGCCGCTGTTCCAGGAGCAGGCGATGCAGGTCGCGATCGTCGCTGCCGGCTTCACCGCCGAGGAGGCCGACGGCCTGCGCCGCGCCATGGGCACCTTCAAGGGCGACGGCACGATCAACCTCTACGAGGACAAGCTCGTCCAGGGCATGATCGCCAACGGCTACGATCCGGATTTCGCCGCCCGCACCTACCGCCAGCTCGAAGGCTTCGGCTCCTACGGTTTCCCGGAGAGCCACGCCGCCTCCTTCGCCCTCATCGCCTACGCCTCGTCCTGGCTGAAATGCCGCCACCCCGAGGTTTTCGCTTGCGCCCTCCTCAACGCCCAGCCGATGGGCTTCTACGCCCCGGCCCAGATCGTGCGCGATGCCTGCGCCCACGGGATCGAGGTGCGGCCGATCAGCATCAACGCCTCGCGCTGGGACTGCACCCTGGAGCCGATCGGCGACGGGCGCCTCGCTTTGCGCCTCGGCCTGCGGCTGGTGCGCGGCTTGGGCAACCAGGACGGCGCCCGGATCGCCACGGTGCGGGAGGCCGATCTCTTTCGCTCGGTCGAGGACCTGTGGCGCCGGGCCGGGCTCTCGCTCAAAGGCCTGCGCAGCCTCGCCGCCGCCGACGCCTTCGCGTGTCTCGGGGTGGAGCGGCGCGAGGCCCTGTGGGCGATCCGCGGCCTCGCGCCGGCGCCCTTGCCGCTCTTCGCGGCGGCCGACCGGCGCGAGGCGATGCCGTCCCCCGAACTCGCCGAGCCGCCGGTGCAGCTTGCACCGCTCGGGGAGGGGGCGGCCGTGGTGGCGGATTACCGGGCGTCGGGCTTGAGCCTCGGCCGCCACCCGCTCGCCTTCCTGCGGGCGACGTTGTCCCGCGACGGGGTCTCGACCTGCGCCACCTTGCGCCGCCTGCGCGACGGCGCCCGGGTGACGGTGGCCGGGCTGGTGCTGGTGCGCCAGAAGCCGGGCTCGGCCAAGGGCGTGATGTTCATCACGCTGGAAGACGAGACCGAGGTCGCCAACCTGGTGGTCTGGCCGGCCCTGTTCACCCGCCAGCGCAGCCTGATCCTCCAGGCCGGCCTGATGGCCGCCCGCGGCCGGGTGCAGCGCGAGGGCGAGGTGATCCACCTCGTCGCCGAGCACCTGATCGACCGCTCGGACCTCCTGGGCCGGGTGGCGGAGGAAGCGGCCGGGACGCTCGCGGTCGATGGCGGGCGGGGGGACGAGGCGCGGCGCGGGAGTGCGGATCCGCGGGGCGTGGCGCGGCCGCTGCGGGTGGGGAGCCGGGATTTCCGGTGAGGGGGCTCTGCCCGATCATGGATATTCGCGCTACATTGCCGAACTACCCTTACGCGAATCGTCCATGGCCACGCTCACGATCCGCAATCTCGATAGCCAAGTCGAAGAGTTGTTGCGCGTGCGCGCCGCACGTAACGGCCGATCCATTGAGGCGGAGGCGCACGCGATCCTCACCGAGATGGTCGGACCATCCCCGCGCGAGATGCGCAATCTGGCGGAGGCGATCGGCCACCGCTTCGCTCCGCTCGATGGGGTCGAGCTTGAGCTGCATCCGCCGGTGGCGATCGAACAGCAGAGGGACAGGGCGTACGAGATCATGAAGCGCCGCTACAACGCGCTTCGGGAGCTTGCACGATGAAGAAAGTCCCTACGTCCTTTCCCGGACGACTGAAGCGAGAGCGGAAGGAGATCCGGGAAAGGGAGAGGGGCAATTTATCCCCTCAATGCGCCGCCACCCCCCGCGCCGGCACGATGTCGTTGGCGATCACCTCGCCGAACGGGCCGTCGTTGCGGGCCCCCGTCGCGCCCGTCCCGGTGGTGCTGCGCAGGGGCAGCTTGGGGAAGACCAGCTCGGCGAAGCGGTAGGCCTCCTCCAGGTGCGGGTAGCCCGAGAGGATGAAGCGGTCGATGCCGAGGTCGATGTATTCCTTCATCCGGTCGGCGACCTGGTCGGGGGAGCCGACGAGGGCGGTGCCGGCGCCGCCGCGCACCAGGCCGACGCCGGCCCAGAGGTTCGGCGAGACCACGAGCTTGTCGCGCCGGCCGCCGTGGAGCTGCATCATCCGGCTCTGGCCGACGGAATCCTGGCGCGCCAGGGTCGCCTGCGCCTTGGCGATGGTGGCGTCGTCGAGGCGCGAGATCAGCGACTCGGCTGCCTCCCAGGCCGCCGATTCGGTCTCGCGCACGATGACGTGCAGGCGGATGCCGTAGGAGAAGGTTTTTCCGCGCTTCTCCGCCGCCTCGCGGGCCCGCGCGATTTTTTCCGCCACGCCGGCCGGGGGCTCGCCCCAGGTCAGGTAGACGTCGCAATGCTCGGCCGCGACCTCGATGCCGGCCGGCGACGAGCCGCCGAAATAGAGCGGCGGGTAGGGTTTTTGCACTGGCGGGAAGATCAGCCGCCCGTCCTCCAGCCGCAGGTGCTCGCCCTCATAGGTCACGGTCTCGCCGGAGAGGAGCCCGCGCCAGACCCGCAGGAACTCGTCGGTCACCGCGTAGCGCTCGTCATGGGCGAGGAACACGCCGTCGCCGCGCAGCTCCACCGGATCGCCGCCCGTGACCACGTTGATCAGGAGCCGCCCGTCCGAGATCCGATCGAGGGTCGCGGCCATGCGGGCGGCGGTGGCAGGCAATTGCAGGCCCGGGCGCACCGCCACCAGGAAGCGCAGGCGCTTGGTCAGCGGCGCGAGCGCCGAGGCGACGACCCAGGAATCCTCGCAGGAGCGCCCGGTCGGCAAGAGCACGCCGAAATAGCCGAGCTCGTCGGCGGCCTGGGCGATCTGGCGCAGGTAGGGCAGGGTGACGGCCCGGGCTCCTTCCTGCGCGCCGAGGTAGCGGCCGTCGCCGTGGGTGGGCAGGAACCAGAGGACGTCGGTCTGGCCGGTCATGGGGGACTCCGTGGAGAGGTTTTGAGGCGCCGGTCTGCCTGCTAGAGCAGACGAGAGGACACCGACATTCAGAACTCTCCGCGTCATCCCGGGGCTCGCCGGAGGCGAGAACCCGGGATCCATAAACGCTGACAGTTCAGGATGAGGCGGAACGCGATCCGCCTCTTTCTCCCACGTTGGCGGTTATGGATCCCGGGTTCCGCTTTCGCGGCCCCGGGATGACGCGGAGGGTGGGGGATTCGTCGGACGATTTAAGCCCGCCCATCCAGGAGATGATCCAGAATGCGCCCCTCCAAAGCCGCCAGTTCCGAGTCGCCGCGCCGGCGCGGGCGGGGCACCGGCACCGCCACGTCGAGGGCGATGCGGCCGGCTTCGACCACCAGGATGCGGTCGGCGAGCGCCACCGCCTCGGCGACGTCGTGGGTGACGAGGAGCGCGGTGAACCCTTGCGCCCGCCAGATCCGCTCGATCATCGCCTGCATGTCGATGCGGGTGAGCGCGTCGAGGGCGCCGAGGGGTTCGTCGAGGGCGAGGAGCCCCGGGCGGCTGACGAGGGCGCGGGCGAGCGCCACCCGCTGGCGCTGACCGCCCGAGAGGGTCGAGGGCCATTGCCCCGCCTTGTCGGAGAGCCCGACCTCCTGCAGCGCTGCCGCCGCGCGCTCGCGCCGCTCCGCCGCCGAGCCCTCGCGAAGACCCACCGCGACATTGTCGAGGACCCGCGCCCAGGGCAGGAGCCGCGGCTCCTGGAACATGATCCGGCGCGGAGCCTCGCCGCCCTCGACCGCGACGCGGCCCGCGCTCGGCGTCTCGAGGTCGAGGATCAGCCGCAGCAGGGTGGACTTGCCGCAGCCCGAGCGCCCGACCACGGCGACGAACTGGCCGGCCGGGATGTGCAGGTCGAGCCCGTCGATGACGGGCTTGCCGCCGTCGAAGCTCTTCGACAGGCCGCGCAGGGTGAGGCCGAGGCCGGCCGTCTTCCGGTCGCGGGCGATCTCCCGGTCGAGGGCCTCGCGGCGCAGGCGGGCGGGGGAGGCGGGCGAAAGACCCTCGAACCGGCGCAGGGTGGTGGCGAACATGGGCGAAAAATCCTGGGCAGAAAATCCTGGAAGCGGGAGCTTGAGGATCAGGCCGAACGGTAGGCCGGGTTCCAGGCGAGGCAGGCGCGCTCCAGCTGGCGGGTCAGCAGGTCGGCGACCTTGCCCAAGAGCGCGTAGATCAGGATCGCCAGCACCACGACGTCGACCAGCATGAACTCGCGGGCCTGCATCGCCATGTAGCCGAGCCCCGACGAGGCCGAGATCGTCTCGGCGACGATCAGCGTCAGCCACATGATACCGAGTGCGTAGCGCAGGCCCACGAAGACCGAGGGCAGGGCGCCGGGCAGCACCACGCGCCGGAAGAGCTCGGCCCGCGACATGCCGTAGATCCGGCCCATCTCCACCAGCTGCGGATCGACCGAGCGGATGCCGTGCAGGGTGTTGGCGTAGATCGGGAAGAACACGCCGAGAGCGACCAGGAAGAGCTTCGCCTCCTCGCCGATGCCGAACCACAGGATCACCAGCGGGATCAGCGACAGGTGCGGGATGTTGCGGATCATCTGCACGGTGGTGTCGGTGAGCCGGTCCGACAGGCGCGACAAGCCGTTGGCGAGGCCCAAGGCGAAGCCGATGCCGCCGCCGATGATGAAGCCGCTCGCCGCCCGCAGGAAGCTGACGCCGAGATTGGTCCAGAGCTCGCCCGTCTCGGCCAGGCGCCAGCCGGCGGCGGCCACGTCGAGGGGAGCCGGCATCAGCCGGGTCGAGACGAGGCCAGCCGAGCCGGCGGCCTGCCAGCCGAAGAGGATCGCGGCCGGCAGGAGCCAGGGGGCGAAGCGCCGCGCCGCCGCGGCGGGGGAGGGGAGGGTGGACATGAGTGTCAGCCGTTCTGCGGGACGGGCGCGCGGAGCGCGTCGGCGATGCGGATCGGGCGCGGGATCAACCCGAGAGCGTGAAAGCGGTCGGCGACGCGCTGCTGCTCGCTCACCGCCCCAGAGGTCATCGGGCCGATGACGTAGTCGGTGCGGTCGACGGCGCGCCGGGTCGCGGGCAGCGGCACGCCGGTGCCCTTGGAGAGGATCGCCGCCACCTCGCCGCGATTGGCCGCGCACCAGCCCGCGACGTCGGCGAGCGCGTCGAGGGCGGCGTCGAGCACCGGGCCGCGCTCGGCGGCGAAGGCCCGGTGGGCGAGGAAGAAGCTGTTGGGCTTGGCGATGTCGTTGGCGAGCGTCAGCACCCGGGTCGTCGGCTGCATCTCCGCGATGGCGAAGTACGGGTCCCAGATCGTCCAGGCATCGACGCTGCCGCGGGCGAAGGCGGCGGCGGCGTCGGCCGGCGCCAGGGTCACCGGCTCGATGTCGCGGTAGGTGAGCCCCGCCGTCTCCAGGGCCGCGATGGTGAGGTTGTGCGCGCTCGACGCCTTGGCGAAGGCGACGCGCTTTCCCTTCAGGTCCGCCAGGCTGCGGATCGGAGAATCCTTCTGCACCAGGATCGCGGCGCCCGAGCCCGCCGCTTCCATCGCCGCCACGTAGACCAGAGGGCTCCCGGCCGCCTGCGCGAAGATCGGCGGCGCATCGCCGGTGGGGCCGAGATCGATGGCGCCGAGGCTGATCGCCTCGAGGAGCGGCGGGCCGAACGAGAACTCGACCCAGGTCACGGCGACGCCGAGGGGCTTGAGCTTCGCCTCGATCGCGCCCTGCTGCTTGGCGACGACCAGGATGCCGTTCTTCTGGTAGCCGATGCGCAGGGTGTCACCGGAAGCGGCGCGGGCCGGCAGGGCGGCGCCGGCGAGCGCCGCGGCCAGCAGGGTGCGGCGGTCGATCACCGGGCGCCCCCGGCGACGCGGGCGAGCGGCGCCGCAGCCGTGGCGCGGGTGCCGGCGAGGGCGGCGAGCTGGCTGCCGGCCTCGGCGACGCGCTGGCGGATCGCCGCGGAATCGAGGCCGCCGTCGCGAAAATCCGGATCGGAGGCGTAGACGGCGGTCGGCACCGTGAGCGCGGTGAAGAAGCCGAAGAGCGGGCGCAAGGCGTGCTCGACCACCAGCGCGTGGCGCGGACCTCCGCCGGTGGCGGCGAGCGCCACCGGCTTGCCGGCCAGGGCCTCCGGCGCCACGAGGTCGAACAGGTGCTTGAACAGGCCCGTATAGGCGCCCTTGTAGACCGGGGTGCCGACCACGAGGGCGTCCGCCTCCTCCACCGCCTCGACGAGGCGGCGGGCCGGCAGGGAGAGCTGGTCGCGGGTGAGCGCGGCCCCGAGGCCGGGACCGGCATCGACGAGATCGAAGATCCGCACCTCGACCGGCAGCCGCACGGCCGCCTCGGCGGCGATCGCCTCGACCAGGGTGCGGGTCTTCGAGGGCCGCTGAATATTCGCGGAGAAGCCGACGAGGCGCGGTCGCGTCATGGATGTCGATTCCGGTGGTCGGGGTGGGGCACGGACGGAGCGTCGCGGCCCCGGTGCTCGATGGCACTACGATGCGGCCGTGGCCGAGATCCGTCAATGAAATGAGATTTTAAATGAGCGTATAGTTGGAGTTGATCCTGCTCCTGTAATGACGGATGAGAGAAAATGCGACCTGTCTCCCGGTAGGGAGCGAGAAAGATCGTAGAATTTCGATGCGATATGCTGGATGTGCCGATGCCGCGGCGGTTCAGGTACGGCAATCGGCACGAGGTGATCGCCCATGAGACGTGCACGAGACGGTTCGGTCCTGGCTCACGGGCGAGGTCGCATTTTCAAGCATTCATTCGGGATTAAATTCATTCAACAAACGTAATCAAGCAAAACGCTCCGCTATATGGGAGTCTCAGCCGGCAAATGGAATACGGGCGAGCACAAAAATACTCGCCCTCGACCGCCCTACCGATGATCGACACCGCCGCACCGTTGCGGTAATCGACCGTCTGCGCTGATCGCCGATTCAGCACATGTCCGGATCACCTTACCAGGGGCCCCCGACGATGTTCAACATGTTCAAGTCGCAGACCTCGCTCGACCTCACGCCGCGGACCTGCCTCGCGGTCTCGCTGATCTACTGCATGAGCGCCGACGGCGAGATCGACCCGGAGGAGATCGGCCACCTGATGTCGGTGCTCGGCCGCAACGCGACGCGCCAGAGCCTCGAATCCGCCGTCAAGTACGCCCGCGCCACCCAGCCGGCCCAGTTCCTGGCCGACGCCGCGCCCCGCCTGCGCCCCGAGCAGCGGCTCTGCATCATCCTCAACATGATCGACAGCGCCATGGCCGACGGCGAGGCCGAGGCGGGCGAGCAGCAGCTCATCATGCAGTTCGCCCAGGCCTTCGGCCTCTCCGAGAACGACCTGAACCCGTATTTCCGGGCCCTGGTGGCGAAGAACGACCGGGCGGTGCTGGATCGGTGAGGCGGAGGCCGCCCGCTCCGCCCTTCAGCCCGGAACGGGCCGTAGGAGGGCATCGAAGCGGGCGATCTCTACAGCGTGAGGGTTTCACCCTTTGAAGCTCGACGGCTCGTCCTGACGGCTTTGACACCCTCCTCGTCATTCCGGGGCCGCGCAGCGGAGCCCGGAATCCAGAACCGCTGGGGGTGCAGAAGAGAGCGGATCGCATTCCGCTTTATCCTCGACGACCTGAGTGTCTGGATTCCGGGCTCCGCTGCGCGGCCCCGGAATGACGAGGAGGGGTTGAATTCGGTAGCTCGACTCGAAGAGCCCCTCACACCACCGGGTTCACCAGCTCCTCCCCCCGCCGCAGCCGCCCCAGATTCTCGATCAGCAGGTCGATCACCCGGCCCTCGTAGAGGCTGGTCTCGCCGGCGCTGTGGGGGGTGACGATCACGTTCGGCATGCGCCAGAACGGCGCCTCCGGCGGCAGCGGCTCGTCGTGAAAGCAGTCGAGGCCGGCGCCGGCGATGCCACCCTCGGTGAGCGCCCGCGCCAGGGCGTCCTGGTCGACCACGCGGCCGCGGGCAACGTTGATCAGGAGCGCGTCGGGCTTCATCGCCGCGAGGGCCGCCTTGTCGATCAGCCCCTCGGTCTCCGGCGTCAGCGGGCAGGCGAGCGCCACCACGTCGGCCTGACCGAGCGCCTCGTGCAGCCGGTCGGGGGAGACCACCGCCTCGACCGGATCGCCGGCCTGAAGCGGGCGCCGGCGCAGGCCGATCACCCGCATGTCGAAGGCTTGCGCCAGCCGGGCGATCCGGGTGCCGATGCGCCCCAGGCCGATCACCAGCAGGGTTTTGCCGCCGAGCTCCTGCTCGCGTTGGCCCGGATTGGCGATCATCGGCCGCCAGGTCGCGGCGGCCTGGTTGCGCAGGGCCTCCGGCAGGTGGCGGGTGAGGCCGAGCATCAGCGCGAGGGCGTGCTCGGCCACGGCGCGCTCGTTGCCGCCCTGCGCGCTGGCGAGCCGGATGCCGCGCTCGCGCAGAAGATCCTTCGGGAACTGGTCGGTGCCGGCGCTGACCGACTGGATGAAGCGCAGGCGGGGCGCCCGCTCCAGCAGGGAATGACGCCAGAGCCCCGAGACCACCAGCACCTCGGCCCCCGCCACCGCCTCCTCCAGCGTCGCGAGGTCGCGCACCTCGACGAAGGGCTGCGGCGCGCCCTTCGCCTGGTACGCGTCGCCGAGGCGGTAGGCGGCGTGGGCGAGGACGATGGGGCCTTCGAGGGCGGGTGCGGTCATCGGCGGGCGGCTCGCGAACGTGGGGAAGCGGGGCCGCGGGAGTTCACACCGGGCGCGAGGCCGAGGCAAGCCGGCGCGTCGCTTCACAACATGAAAGCCCGCCCCCGCTTGGCGCAGGGACGGGCTTCACCGGCTCGCGAGAGCGAGGATCCCGAACGGGGCGGACGGGATCCTCGGGCTCGATCAGCGGCCGTAGACGTACGGGGCGGTCGGGGCGTAACCCGGGGGCACCTCGCGGATCAGCACGCCGCGCTCGTCGCGCGGGTAGACGACGACGCTGCCGGTGCTGTCGACGGCCGGGGCGCCGCCCGGGGCACCGTAGGCCCGCTCCGCGCCGGCCAGCGGGCCGCCAGCCTGCGAGCCCGAGCGGTTGTAGGGCGAGCCGCCCTGGGCAAAGGCGGGGGCGGCGGCGACGGTCAGCAGGGCCGCGGCAAGGGCGAGACGGGTCTTCATCATAGTACCTGTCAGTCGAGGGGGACCGCGTTGCGGTTTCGCAGCGTCAACCATCCGTCCGGCGAAAGGTTCACTGCGACATGTGCGCTGCCGCACGCAGCCGCACCTGGGCGGTGCGGTGCACAGGATTACCTTGGAGCGCGTCTAGCCTGGAGGAAGCCGCATGAGCGTCGACATCGTCCTGACGGTGAACGGCACGAGGCGCACGATCCCGATCCCGGACCCGCGCATCACCCTGCTCGATCTTCTGCGCGAGGGCCTGCACCTCACCGGCGCCAAGAAGGGCTGCGACCGCGGCCAGTGCGGCGCCTGCACGGTGCTGGTCGACGGGCGGCGGATCAATGCCTGCCTCGCGCTCGCGATCAGCCTCGACGGCGCCGAGATCCTGACGATCGAGGGACTGGCCGAAGGCGACCGCCTGCATCCGGTGCAGGAGGCCTTCATCGCCCATGACGGGTTCCAGTGCGGCTTCTGCACCCCGGGCCAGATCATGAGCGCCGTCGGGCTGATCCGCGAGGCCCAGGCCGGCAACGATCCCGAGCGGGTGCGCGAGGCGATGAGCGGCAACCTGTGCCGCTGCGGCGCCTATGCAGGCATCACCGAGGCGGTGCTGGAGGCGCAGGGCGCCATGAATCAGAAAACCCAGCATCCGGCCACCCGGCAGGGAGAGGCGGCATGATCCCGTTCGAGTACGTCCGCGCCACCGACGTCGCCGGCGCGCTCGCCGCGGGGTCGGTCCCCGGCGCCGCCTACCTCGCCGCCGGCACCAACCTCCTCGACCTGATGAAGGGCGACGTCAGCCGGCCGACCCGCCTCGTCGACATCACCCGCCTGCCCGGCCTCGCGGCGGTCGAGCGGCGGGACAACGGTTCAATGCGGATCGGGGCGCTCGCCCGCAACAGCGACCTTGCCCACGATCCCGCCTTCGCCAGGGCCTACCCGGCGGTGGCGGAGGCGCTGCTGTCGGGCGCCTCGGCGCAATTGCGCAACGCCGCGACGGCGGCCGGCAACGTGATGCAGCGCACCCGCTGCCCGTACTTCACCGACACCGCCAGCGCCTGCAACAAGCGCGCACCCGGCACCGGCTGCGACGCGCGAGGGGGCGAGACGCGGCTCCACGCGATCCTCGGCTGGAGCGAGGCCTGCATCGCCACCCACCCGTCGGATTTCTGCGTGCCGCTGGTGGCGCTGGAGGCCGTCGTCGAGATCGCGGGTCCGGCCGGGACGCGCCACGTGCCGCTCGAGGTTTTCCACCGCCTGCCCGGCGACGCGCCGGAGCGCGAGACGGTGCTCGAACCCGGCGAGCTGATCACCGCCCTGGTGCTGCCGCCGGAGGCCGCCGCCTTCGCCGGCCACAGCCGCTACCTCAAGGTCCGCGACCGTACCTCTTATGCCTTCGCGGTGGTTTCGGCGGCGGTGGGCCTGCGCCTCGATAACGGCCGCATCGCCGAGGCGCGGCTGGCGCTCGGCGGCGTCGCCCTCAAGCCCTGGCGGGCGAAGGCAGCGGAGAGCCTGCTCGCCGGCCGCGCGCCCGACGACACCGCCTTCCGGGCGGCCGCCGACGCCGCCCTCGCGGGGGCAAAACCCTCCGGCGACAACGCCTTCAAGATCGAGCTCGCCCGCCGCCTCGTCGTGCGGGCCTTGTCCCGCGCCGCGTCCGGCACGCCGGAGCGCCTGCCGGCGCTGCCGGGTTCCGCTTTCGCCCCCGCCCCGGAGGCCGCTCATGTCTGAGACCCGCCTGTCCGAGACCAAAATATCCGAGACCGCTCCCCGGGCTCGCCACGGCTCGAATCTCGGCCAGCCGCTCACCCGCCGGGACGGGATCCTGAAGGTGACGGGCGCGGCCGCCTACGCCGCCGACCAACACCCGCCCGGGATGCTCTACGCCGTGATGGCGGTGAGCCGCATTGCCCGCGGCCGCGTCACCCATCTCGACGTCGCGGCGGCCGAGAGCCATCCCGGAATCGTCGCGGTGATGACGCCGCAGAACAAGCCCCAGCTCGCGCAGCACCCGGACGAGAAGCACGACGGCTTCACCTTCCGGCTCGACCTGCTGCAGGACGACCGCGTCCGCTACGCCAACCAGCCGATCGCGGTGGTGATCGCCGAGACCCTGGAGGCCGCGACCGAGGGCGCCGCGCTGCTCAACCCCACCTACGAGGCCGAGACGCCGGCGGTCGGGCTCGATTCGGCGAAAGAATTCACCCCGCCGGCGATCGGCGTCGGCGACCCGGCCGACCTGGAGACCGGCGACGTCGCGGCGGGCCTGGCCGCCGCCGCGAGGACGATCGAGGCGACCTACGAGACGCCGGCCCAGTACCACAACGCGATGGAGCCGCACGCCGTCGTCGCGACCTGGGACGGCGACCGGCTCGACCTCGACATGCCCTCGCAGGGGCTGGCGATGGCGCAGGGGCGCATCGCCGGCCTGTTCGGCATCTCCCCCGGCGACATCCACATCCGCAGCCCGTTCCTCGGCGGCGGCTTCGGCTCGAAGGGGATGGTGGCGGGCCCGCAGGTGCTCGGCATCATGGCGGCCCGCCTCGTCGGCCGGCCGGTGAAGCTCGTCATGAGCCGGCCGCAGATGTTCGGCCCGGTCGGCCATCGCGCCCCGACCCGCCAGACCCTGCGCCTCGGCGCGGGCGAGGATGGCGGCCTCACCGCCCTCGACCACCACACGCTGACCGCGACCAGCACCTTCGACGACTTCATCGAGCCGAGCGGCGGCGTCTCGCACACGCTCTACGCCGCACCGGCCCTCGCCACCCGGCACCGGGCGGTGCGGCTCGATACCGGCACGCCGCTGTTCATGCGCGCGCCCGGCGAGGCCTCGGGCAGCGCGGCTCTGGAGGCCGCCATCGACGAGATGGCCGAGGCCTGCGGCATGGACCCGCTGGCGTTCCGCCTGCGCAACTATGCCGAGACCGAGCCGGCCTCCGGCAAGCCGTTCTCCTCCAAGGCCCTGCGGGCGTGCTACGCGCGCGGGGCGGAGGCCTTCGGGTGGAGCAGGCGCCCGCTGGCGCCGGGGCAGATGCGCGATGCGAACGGGCTCCTCGTCGGCTGGGGCGTCGGCACCGCGACCTTCCCGGCCCTGATGTTCCAGGCCGAGGCGCGGGCGACGCTGAGGGCCAGCGGCGAGGCGGCGGTCGCGATCGGGGCGATCGACATGGGGCAGGGGGCCTGGACGGCGCTCGCCCAGATCGCCGCGGAAGAACTCGGCCTCGACATCGACGCGATCGACTTCCGCATCGGCTCCTCGGACCTGCCGAACGGCGGCATCGCCGGCGGCTCGGCCCACACCGCCACCGCCGGCACGGCGATCAAGGGCGCGGCGGCCGACGCCATCGCGCAGCTCGCAGGCCTCGCGACGCAGGATTCCCGCTCCCCGCTCTACGGCGCCGGCAATGCCGGGGTGATTGCCCGCGGCGGCCGCCTGGTGCGGCGCGACGACGAGACCCGGTCCGAGGCCTTCACGGAGATCCTGGAGAGGGCCGGCCGGGATTCCGTCGAGGGCAAGGGCGCCGCCGGGCCCGACGCGGCGCGGGAGCACTACGCCATGCACGCCCACGGCGCGGTCTTCGCCGAGGTGACGGTCGATCCCGATCTCGGCCAGATCCGCGCGACGCGCCTCGTCGGCGCCTTCGCGGCCGGGCGGATCATCAACCCGCGGCTGGTGCGCAGCCAGTATTACGGCGGGATGATCTGGGGCGTCTCCTTCGCCCTGCACGAGCAGGCGGTGATGGACCCGCGCACCGGCCGGTCGATGAACGCCAACCTCGCCGAGTACCACGTGCCGGTGAACGCCGACGTGCCCTCGCTGGAGGCGATCCTGGTCGAGGAGGAGGACCCGCACGTCAACCCGCTCGGGATCAAGGGCGTGGGCGAGATCGGGGTGACGGGCAGCGCCGGGGCGATCGTGAATGCGATCTGGCACGCCACGGGCAAGCGGGTGCGGACGCTGCCGGCGACGCTGGACAAGCTGCTGTAGGGCTTGCGCCGAACCCTCCCCCCACGGAACTCGGGCTTGCCCGAGTTCCGCATCCCTGTGCCCAAGTCGGGCATGCCCGACTTGGGATGGGAGAGGATGCCCGGCGGAGCCGGGCGGGAGAGGGGACCGCGACGCTGCTCCAGGGTTCGCCCGTCATCGAGCGCGTGACCTCTCCGGAAGCGGCGTCCCCTCTTCCGGCTCGCTCCGCTCGCCACCCTCCCCCGCGAAAGGGGGGCGGGCCGGCGCGACTTCTCAAGTCGGGAGAACCGCTTACGTCCCCACCTTCCCCCCACCCCTCTTCGTGATCGCCACCACCGCCGGGCGCGGCGGCAGGGCGGGGTCGAAGTCGGGCCAGCGGGTCGCCGGATTCTCGAAGGTCGCGGGCTGGGCGTTCGGATCCTCCTCGTCGGCCTCGCCGGGATGCTGCACGGCGACGAAGAACGTCGTGTCGTCGGGGGTGAATTAGGGGCCGCACATCTCGGCCCCCAGCGGCACCTGGAAGAAGTGCTTGGCGGTGCCGCGGCCGGGCCCCTGCGTCTCCATCGCCCAGATGCCGTCGGTGCGGCCGGTCTTCGAGGGCGAGTTGCCGTCGGTCGAGATCCAGAGCCGGCCCTGGCCGTCGACGGCGCAATTGTCCGGCATGCCGAACCAGCCGTCCTTCGTCGTCGCCGACGAGAAGGTGGCGCCCACCGCCGCGACCGAGGGGTCGCCGCAGCGCACCAGCACCTCCCAGGCGAAGCGGTCAGCCGCGAAGTCGCCGCCCTCGGGCGAGAGTTCGACGATGTGGCCGAAGCGGTTGTCCGGCCGCGGGTTCGCCGCGTCGACCTGGTCGGCCTTGCGGCGGACGTTGTTGGTCAGCATCACGTAGACCTTGCCGGTCTTCGGGTTGGCCTCGACGTCCTCCGGCCGGTCCATCTTGGTGGCGCCGAGGAGGTCGGCGGCCCGGCGGGTCTCGATCAGCACGTCGGCCTGATCGCGAAACCCGTTCTCCGGCGTCAGCGGGCCCTGCCCGAACACCACCGGCAGCCAGGTGCCGCGCCCGTCGGCGTCGAAGCGGGCGACCGACAGGGTGCCGTGGTCGAGGATGTCGCGGTTGGCCGATCTGTCGGCTTTGTTGACCGGATCCCGCGTGACGAAGCGGTAGACGTAGTCGAAGCGCTCGTCGTCGCCCTGGAACACGACGTAGCGGCCATCACGCGCCACGGCGCCGGCGGCGCCCTCGTGCTTGAAGCGGCCCATGGCGGTGCGCTTCACCGGTACGCTGCCTGGATCGAACGGATCGATCTCGACCACCCAGCCGAAGCGGTTCGGCTCGTTCGGCTCCTTGCCCAGATCGAAGCGCTCGTGGAAACGGCTCCAGCCGTAGAGGTTGCCCGGCAGGCCGAGGCGCTTGTGGTTTCTCGCCTCGCCCGAGCCCTCGGGGAGCCGGCCCTGGAAGTAGTAGTTCACGTTCTCCTCGCAGGTCAGCCACGTGCCCCAGGGCGTGACGCCGCCGGCGCAGTTGTTGAGCATGCCGAGGACCTGGATTCCTTGCGGGTCCGCGCCGGTGCGCAGGCGGTCCGCGCCGGCGGCGGGGCCGGCGATCCGCATCGGCGTCGTCGCGGTGATGCGGCGGGCGTAGGGCGAGTCCGCCACCACGCGCCAGCGCCCGTTCTCGCGCTTCACCTCGATCACCGAACCGCCATGGGCCGCCATCTCGATGTCGACGAGGTCGCGGCTCATGCCGGCGAAGGCCACCTTGCCGTCCTGCCGGCCGAGGCCGGGGAACATCAATTCCTCGTTCGTGTACTCGTGGTTGACGACGAGGAGGCCGTGGCCGGCGGGGTCGTCCGTGCCGGGCAGGGGGAAGAAGCCGAGGAAGTCGTTGTTGTAGCCGAATTGCTGCGCTTGCGCGGCGGCCGACTGCTTGTGCGGGTCGAAGGCCGGCGCGCCGGGCAGCACCGGATCGCCCCAGCGGATCAGCACCTCGGCGTCGTGGCCCTCGGCCACGTGGTGGCGCTCGTCGGCGCCGGCCGGCAATTCGCGGAACGGGAAAGCCTCGGGGGCGACCGCTGCCGCGACCGCCCGGGGCGCCAGCGTCGCCGAGATCGCCGAAACCGCCAAACCTCCCGCCAAGCCGCCGCGCAGGATCTCGCGCCGGTCGAAGCGCCGAGCCACGACCTCGCCGAGGGTCGGGTTCGGGCTCGGGTTCGAGCCGGCATCCTCGGCGGCTTCGGCCTGCTGCGATCGGTTCAGCGACGGCTGTGTCATCGGGCCCCCTCGGCGCTCCGTCTCGGATCAAACTGGACGCTTACCCTGGGGACAATGGCGGGCGGATGACAACGCTCAGCGATGCGTCCGCCGCCGGGCCGGCAGCGCCCGCACGGAACCCGTCGCCTCGGGCGCGTACCACGGCACCGGCTGGTCCTGCGGGCGGGTCTCGGCGAGCGAGCGGGAGGTGGCGTAGGGGTTGGTGACGTAGCTGCTCATGAAGGCGCCGCCGGCGGGCTCGCGGTCGCCGCCATTGGCGAGGGCCGGGACGGACAGGGCGAGGACGGGCAGGGCGACGAGGGCGGCAGCCATCACGGGGACGAAGCGGGTCATGACGTCGGGTCTCCGGCCGTCCTTCGATCCCGGCGTCTCACGCGGGCGCGGCGGGGATGCGGGCGGCATGGGAGAGAGATGGGCCCGGACCGTCCAGCCTCGCGTGCGCCGGCGCACCGGCTTGACGAGCCGGGTGGCAGGGTCGGTTGAGGCGCTGTTGTGATGCGACGCTTCAACGCCTGCATTGCACGCACGTCCACGGTACGCGACAGGATGGCTCCCCTACGGCGTCGGCCCTTCTCTCCCGCGACCTCACCCTGCGGCCCCGACATGCGCGGGCGGACTCGGGCGGACTGATGTGAAACCCTCCGTGTCATCCCGGGGCCGCGCAGCGGAACCCGGGATCCATAACCGCTGACGGTGGAGGACGGGGCGGGACGCGATCCGCCTTATTCTGGACCGTCAGCGGTTATGGATCCCGGGTTCTCGACTTCGTCGAGCCCCGGGATGACACGGAGGGTTGCAAGTCGGTCGACGAACCCGACTAGAGCAGCGCCCGATCGCGTTGCAATCGGGCGCTGCTCTAGATCATTGATTTTGCCGCATTGTCTTCGCCCAACCGGCGGTCACTTGGTCGGAAAATGCTCTTGGCTCCTGCTCAACCGTCCTAGACCGTGGTTCAGGCTGGATCGGCCCTGCGCCGCCCCCTCACGGCAGCAGGTGCGCGTCCAGCCACGCAGGCGGGGCCGGGCGCGGCAGGCGGCGGGCGATCCAGTCGACCACCGCGTCGGGCGTGTCGAAGAGCGGGGCGCGGGCGAGCGCCTGGCCGGGCCCGTAGGTCTCCGCCACGCGCCACTTGTGGCGGTGCTCCGGCGCGGCGGTGCCGGGCTGCAGCCGGACCAGCAGCGAGACCGGCTGGTCGCCGAGATAGATCAGGCAGCCGTCTTGGTCGGCACCCTCGCCGCCGCTCTGCACGCGAACATGGTGCTGGGTCAGCGTGCCGGCCGGTCTCGTCTGGGTGCCTCGCCCGAACATCGCGCTCCTCTCGTCGTCCTCTCATGAACTAACAGGGCGGGTTAAGAAGCAGCGAAGGGAGTTCCGACGATTCGCGATACCAACGGGTGTTTTCGCCACATCCCTCGCAACCTTACGTTCTCAGGCTGTCGTGATTGGCAATTGCAACCATAATTTGGTTAAACAACCGTAAATGGCGCCCACTCGACTGATCGTGGCACGTCGTCGCCGTGCGCTCAAGTGGGCCGGATCCGGGGATCGACTGGACGGATCCGGTGCCGTCCCGGCCGCTTCCCGCGCCTCGATTGCGCGACCTGGGCGGGGGCGGGGGCGGGGAGGCGCATCCCGCGAAACCTGCTAAACACCCGCCCGGGCACCGGAATGCCGGGCCGGCGGGAGGACGGGCATGGACGACGAGACGTTTCGGGCCTGGGCGCACCGGGCCGCCGATTGGTCGGTGGATTACCTGGCGGGCGTCGGCGAGCGGCCGGTCCGGGCGCAGGTGACGCCGGGCGAGATCTTTCGCCAGCTTCCGGCCGAGCCCCCGGCCGCGGGCGAGCCGATGGAGCGGATCTTCTCCGACCTCGACCGGGTGGTGATGCCGGGCATGACCCACTGGCAGCACCCGCGCTTCTTCGCCTACTTCCCGGCCAATGCCAGCCCGCCCTCCCTGGTGGCGGAGTTCGTCACCGCGGCGCTCGCGGCGCAGTGCATGCTCTGGCAGACCTCGCCGGCCGCGACCGAGCTCGAGACCCGGGTGATGGACTGGCTGCGCCGGATGATCGGCCTGCCCGAGGGTTTCTCGGGCGTGATCCAGGATTCGGCCTCGGGCGCGACTCTCGCCGCCCTCCTCACCGCCCGGGAGCGGGCGCTCGGCTTCACCGGCAACGCCAACGGGCTCGCCGGCGGGCCGGTGTTGCGGGTCTACGCCTCGGCGCAGGTGCATTCCTCGGTCGACAAGGCGGTGCGCATCGCCGGCTTCGGCGACGCCAACCTGGTGCGGATTCCGGTCTCAGGGTCCCTCCACGGCATGGATTCGGACGCCCTCGACGCGGCGATCCGGGCCGACCGGGAGGCGGGCTTGAAGCCGGCCGCCATCGTCGCCTGTCTGGGCGGCACCAGCATCGGCGCCTGCGACCCGATCGAGGCGGTGGCCGCGGTGGCGCGCCGGCACGACGTCTTCCTCCACGTCGACGCCGCCTGGGCCGGCAGCGCGATGATCTGCCCCGAATTCCGCGCTCTGATGCGGGGGGCAGAACACGCCGACAGCCTGGTGTTCAACCCGCACAAGTGGCTGTTCACCCATTTCGACTGCTCGGCCCACTTCATCCGCGACCCGAAGGCGCTCACCGACACGCTCGGCATCCGCCCGCCCTTCCTGCGGACGCTCGGCCAGGACGGCTTCGTCGACTACAACGAGTGGTCGATCCCCCTCGGGCGCCGCTTCCGGGCGCTGAAGCTGTGGTTCGTGATCCGCCACTACGGCGTCGAGGGCCTGCAGGACATGATCCGCGCCCACGTCGCCTGGGCGCGGGAACTCGCCGGGCTGATCGCGCAGGAGCCCGATTTCGAGCTGACGACCGACCCGATCCTGTCGCTGTTCACCTTCCGCTACGCGCCCGAGGGCGCCGGCGACCTCGACGCGCTGAACGCCCGCCTCGTCGAGCGCATCAACGACGATGGCCGCACCTACCTGACCCAGACCCGCCACGAGAACCGCTTCGTCATCCGCTTTCAGGTCGGCCAGACCACGACGACGCGGGAGGACGTGATGATCGCGTGGGACGCGGTGCGGGAGATCGCGGCAGGGTTGCGGGCGGGGTGAGGCGCTTGCCCTTGCGGCATCGGCTCGTCATGCTCTCGGGGGCATTCGAGGATCGTCACCGATGACCGGCAATCCGCTGCTCGCCGGCCTCGCGCCGGCCTCTCCGGGCGAGATCCTGCGCGAGGACATCCTCCCGGCCGTGAACCTGCCGAAGACCGAGATCGCCCGCCGGCTCGGGATCTCGCGTCAGACGCTCTACGACCTGATCGAGGAGCACCAGCCCGTCACGCCCGCCATGGCTTTGCGCCTCGGCCGGCTGTTCGGCAACGCTCCCGAATTCTGGGCCAACCTCCAGCGCGACCACGACCTGCGCAGCCTGGAGGTGCACATGGCGAGCGAGCTGGCCGCCATCGAGCCGATCGCCGCCTGAGCGGCCGGCTCACGACGTCGGCGGGCAGCGCAGCACGGCCTCCACCTCCTCGCGCGACTTGCCCCGCACCGCGTAGCCCATCTCCTCGAAACGCTCGATCAGGGCCGGGCTGTCCTCGGCCGTGCAGGCCGCCCAGGCGGCGAGGCGCTCGTTCATCGTGTGCAACTCGGCGGACGGGTTGCGGGGCGGGGTGGGCGTGTCGCTCGTAAGGGTGTCGCTCATGGAACGGCCTCGTGCCGGCGTGAAGACGTCAGATCAACGCGCCGGCCGCATTCATGGTTGTGTCTTAAATCCCCGCCCGCCTCACTCCATGGTGGGTGCGAGCTTCTTCACCCCCGGCACGTCCTCGCCGAGCCAGGCGGCGTTCTTGGCGGTGCCGTCGAAGGTCGCGCTGGTCTTGAACAGCTCGTACTTGCCCTCAAGCGCGTAGGGCCGGCTGCGATTGAGCAGTTCAGCCACCGTCGCCTTGTCCATCGGCGTGAAGGTCTTCACCGCCTCGAAGGCTTGGTCGAGGTCGCGCTGGTTCTGGATGCCGGTGATCACCACCGTCGTCTGCAGGTTGAGCGAGAAGTGCAGGTACTCGATCGGCTTGATCGGCGCATCGCTCTTCAGGATCACCCCATCGCCGAAGGTCTTCATCGCGAGCGCCGCGATGCCGTTCTGGACGAGGTAGGGCAGCACCAGGTGGCCGAAGCTGCGGAAATGCGCGTCCATCACGTTGATCGGCATCTGCACCGAATCGAAGTGGAAGCCGCGCTCGGCCGCCACTTCGAGCATCTGCAGGTGGATGCGCGGGTCCTTGTGGCCGGTGAAGCCGATATAGCGCAGCTTGCCTGCCTTCTTCGCCTCGACGAACGCCTCCATGGCGCCGCCCTCGGCGAAGACCCGGTCGGGATCGTCGTAGCGCAGGATCTCGTGGTGCTGGACGAGGTCGATCCGGTCGGTGCGCAGGCGGCGTAGCGACTGGTCGATCTGCTTCATGGCTTCCTGCTTGGTCCGCCCGTCCATTTTGGACATCAGGAAGACCTTGTTGCGGTAGCCGTTCTGCTCGAGGGCGATGCCCATCCGCTCCTCGGAGCGGCCCTCGTTGTAGTCCCAGCAATTGTCCATGAAGGTGATGCCGCGGTCGACGCCTTCATGGATCAGCCGGGTCGCCTCCGCGTCGGTCACCACGCTCTTGCCGAGGTGGAAGCCGCCCATGCCGATGACGGAGATCTTCTCGCCGGTCCGGCCGAAGGGCCGGTAGAGCATTTCGCCCCGGCGCTCGCCGGGATCGGTGACGAAGGGCAGGTCGGCGGGGTCGCTCGGCCGGGTGCCAGAGAGGGGAGGGGGCGGATTGGTCACGGCCGCCCCCGCATTGCTGGTGACGGCGAGACCGGCCCCGAGGGCCGCGCCCTGCAGGAAGCTGCGACGTTCCATGGCGTTTCTCCGTGCTTCATGAGGAGGCCTCCGCGAGCCGGGCTGCCGCGTGGAGCAGGCGCAGGGCCGCGCAGGCGGCGCCGTAGCCGTTGTCGATGTTGACGACCGTGATGCCGGGGGCGCAGCTCGCCAGCACTGCGTCGAGAGCGGCGCGGCCGCCTTCGGCGACGCCGTAGCCGACCGAGGTCGGCACCGCGATCATCGCGCCGGCGACGAGGCCGCCGAGCACGCTCGGCAGGGCGGCGTCCATGCCGGCGGCGCAGATCACCACCGGGTGGGCCCGGATCTCCTCGATCCGCCGGGTCAGCCGCCACAAACCCGCGACGCCGACATCGGCGATCAGCGTCGAAGCAAAGCCCTGGTAGGCGAGCGTCCGCTCGGCCTCGCGGGCCACCGGCACGTCCGAGGTGCCGGCCGCCACGATGGCGATGCGGGCCGGTGCCGCGACGCGCCGGGCCTCGCCGAAGAAGGCGGTGCGCGAGACCGGGCAGTAATCGAGCCGGTCCCTGTACCGCAGCGCCGCGTGACGCTCCGGATCGAGGCGGGTGACGAGGAAGCGCGCGCCGCGCTCGTCGGCCGCCGCCAGGATGGCGTCGATCTGCGCCGGCGACTTGCCGGCGGCGAACACCGCCTCTTCGAGGCCGATCCGTTCGGTGCGGGCGAAGTCGAGGGTGAACTCGTCCTCTATGCTCACCGGGCACCTCCGGTCAGGAAGGCGCTGCCGGTGCGGTAGGGCGCGAAGGAGACCGGCGCGTCGGAAAGCCGGGCCGGCGCGCGTGCGGCGATGCGGCGGCCGAGTTCGGCCTGCGCCGCCTCGGGGAGGCTGGCGAGGCTCTGGGAATCGAGCTCGACCACGATGCCGGCGGCACGCACCCGGCAGCGCACGGCACGTTTCGCACCCGTCACCGTCAGATCCTCGCCGACCAGCCGCTCGACGGCGTGGATGAAGGCCAGGGTCTCGGGCTCGATGCGGATGCCGGTCTCGACCCGGCTCGACAGGCAGGGCGCGGCGGGCAGCTCCGCCACGGCGCCGAGGCCGAGGTCGCGGGCGAGCGCCCGCACCATCGCCTTGCTGAACGACGCTTCCACGAAGGGATGGCGCACCCCGTGCTCGCGGGCGGCATCGAGACCGGGGCGGTACTCGCCGAGGTCGTCGAGATTGGCGCCCGACACGATCTGGCGCTCGGTCACCCGCCGGATCGCCCCGTAGAGGTTGGTCTTGCAGAAGAAGCAGCGGTTGACCGGATTCTCCCGGTAGGCCGGGTCGGCGAACTCGCCGGCCTCGATCACGCGCAGGGACCAGCCCTCGCGGGCGGCCTCCGCTCGCACCCGCGCGGTCGCCTCGCCGGGCACCGCGGGGGAGACGGCGTGGACCATCAGGGGCGGCTCGGCGCTCGTGCGATGCGCGATCGTCGCCAGGGTCAGGCTGTCGACCCCGCCGCTCACCGCGACGGCGACCGGCCCGAGGCCGGCGAGAACGGATTCGAGGACCGCGCTCATTCCCCGTCCTCCGGCCGTTCGAGGGCCAGCCGCTCGGCCTCGCGGCGCAGGGCCTGGCGGGCGGCGTGGCCCTCCGTTGCGAGCGCGTCGTCGGCCTCGGCCTTGGCGGTGCGCCCGCCCGGCCGCGCGACGCTCTTCACCCGAACCGTCTTCCCCGCCACCGCGACGGCGTCGAGCCGCCGCGCGAGCGCCGCCCCCGAGACGGTGTGGTGGCGCAGACCTATCGTGGTGGTCTCGCGAAAGCAGGCCTCGATCGCTTCCTCGATCGCGTCGGCCCGGGCGAGCGCCCGGACATGGGTCATCATCCGGCCCTTCTTGCCGAAGACCGGCATCTGCACGATGTCGAAGATTTTTGGGTGTGCCCGCAGGCGGTCGAGCCCCATGGCGAGATCCTCCGCCGACTGGTCGTCGACCTCGAACTCGATGATGCCGAGCTCGCGGTGGCCGGGCGATCCGGTCTCGCCCTGCTCCTCAAAGGCGAGCACCCGCAGCACGTTGCTCAGGCCCGGCAGGGTCTTGGTGCCGAAGCCGAGGCCGCTGCGCAGGAGCCGGCGCGGCCCGCTTTTGCGAGCTTGCTCGCCGCAGAGATGGCGCAGGATCGCCGCCCCAGTCGGGGTCACGCGCTCGCCCGGCACGCCGTCGTCGAGGGTGAGGAAGCCTTCGAGCAGGAGCGCGGTCGCCGGCGCCGGAACCGGCAGCGGCCCGTGCTGGGTGCGCACCCGGCCGGAGCCGAGCGGCAGGGCCGAGACGCTCCAGGCCGTGGCACGAAGCGCGTCGATCAGGTGCGCCGCCGCCACGATGTCGGCGATCGAGTCCCAGGCGCCGACCTCGTGGAACGCCACCTCCTCGACCGGGATGCCGTGCACCCGCGCCTCGGCCTCGGCCAGGTGCCCGAAGATCGCGAGCGCGTGGGCGAGCACCGCCGGGGGCAGCCCACAGGATTCGAGGTCGCGGCGGATGCCGGACCAGTGCCGGTGCGCGTGACTGCCGCTGTGATGGTGGTGGCCGTGAGCGTGGTGATGGTCGCCGTGGTGATGGTGATGGTCGCCGTGCTCGTCCGCCGGCCGATCCGGCGCCTCGCCCTCGGGGCCGGTGACGGCGAAGCGCCGGCCCTGCAGCACGCCGTCGCCGTGGGCGAGGAGGGCACAAGCGGTGCGGCCGCGGCTCGCCCGCGCCACGCTCTCGCGCACGCCCGCCTCGTGCTCCGGAAAGGCGTCGAGGAGGGCCGCCACGAGCATGTCGCCGGCCACGCCCCCGACCGCGTCGAGATGAATCTGCATCGGGTCCTTCGTCCGGTATTGGATCTCATACCGGTCGGGGGCACATCGGCCCGCGGGAGCCCGCGGCAAGCGCCGGCCCCTCGGGACAGACCGTCGCAGCGGGGACGAACGCGGATTTTTCCCATCCCCCGGTGGATCGCCCCCGCCCGCCGGGGCATAAGCCCGGCCAAACACCCCGTCTCAGGAGAGGACGCGACCCATGCCCATCACCGGAGAGAACCTGATCGGCGCTGCCGCCCGCCGCGGCGAGGGCGAGAGCTTCCGCGCCGTCGAGGCCGCCACCGGCACCCACCTGGAGCCGGCCTTCGCCTCGGCGACGCCGGCGGATGTCGAGCGGGCCTGCGCCCTCGCCGCCGAGGCCTTCGACGTCTACCGCGAGACCTCGCTCGAGGACCGCGCCCGCTTCCTCGAGGCGGTGGCCGACGCGATCCTGGCGGTTGGCGACGAGCTGATCGTGCGCTGCATGGCCGAGAGCGGCCTGCCGCGGGCCCGCCTCGAGGGCGAGCGCGGCCGCACGATCGGCCAGCTCAAGATGTTCGCCGGCGTGGTGCGCGACGGCGGCTTCCTCGAAGCCCGGGTCGATCCGGCCCAGCCCGAGCGCAAGCCCCTGCCCCGCCCCGACCTGCGCCTGCGCCAGATCGGCGTCGGTCCGGTGGCGGTGTTTGGCGCCTCGAACTTCCCCCTCGCCTTCTCGGTCGCCGGCGGCGACACCGCCTCGGCGCTCGCCGCCGGCTGCCCGGTGGTCGCCAAGGCCCACCCGGCCCATCCCGGCACCTCGGAGCTGGTCGGCCGCGCCGTGCAGGCGGCGGTGAAGCAGTGCGGCCTGCCGGAGGGCGTGTTCTCGCTCCTGATGGATTCCGGCATCGCTGTCGGCCAGGCGCTGGTCGCCGATCCGCGCATCGCGGCCATCGGCTTCACCGGCTCGCGCCGCGGCGGCGTCGCGCTGATGCAGGCCGCCGCTGCGCGCCCGGTGCCGATCCCGGTCTACGCCGAGATGAGCAGCATCAACCCGGTCGTCCTGCTGCCGGCGGCGCTCGAATCCCGCGGCCGCGACATCGGCCGCGCCTTCGTTGGCTCGCTCACCCTCGGCTCGGGCCAGTTCTGCACCAATCCGGGCCTGATCCTGGCGGTGGAGGGCGCGGGCCTCGACGGCTTCCTGGAGGCGGCTTCCGCCGCGCTGAAGGAGACCCAGGCCGCCACGATGCTGACGCCTGGCATCCACAAGGCCTACTGCGCCGGCGTCGCGGCGCTGGAATCGAACCCCGCCGTGACCACCCTGGCGCGAGGCCTCGCCGGCGGCACGCACCAGGGTCAGGCGGCGCTCTTCTCGACCACCGCCGAGGCGTTCCTCGCCGATCACAATCTCGCCGAGGAGGTGTTCGGCGCCGCCTCGCTGGTGGTGCGCTGCCCCGACCTCGCGACGGTCCGCGCGGTGCTGGAGCGGCTGGAGGGTCAGCTGACGGCGGCCGTCCATCTCGACGAGGCCGATCACGACGCCGCCCGGGCGCTGCTGCCGGTGCTGGAGCGCCGGGTCGGGCGCATCCTGGTCAACGGCTTCGGCACCGGCGTCGAGGTCGGCCACGCCATGGTGCATGGCGGGCCCTACCCGGCGACCTCGGACGGGCGCACCACCTCGGTCGGCAGCCTGGCGATCCACCGCTTCCTGCGCCCGGTGAGCTACCAGGACCTGCCCGAGGCCCTGCTGCCGGCCGCCCTGAAGGACGGCAACCCGCTCAAGCTGTGGCGGCGGCAGGACGGGAAGGTTGTGGCGCCCGGCGCCTGAGATTCCTGGACACCCGCGGGAGGCCCTGTGGCCTCCCGCATCCGGCAGGAACCTGCCCCGGGTATCCTCGTTGATCGCCGCACCACGCAAGGAGCGCGCGATGATCGATCTCAGCAGCATCAAGGAGCACATGCCGGTCGTCGGCTCCGACGGCGGGCATGTCGGCACGATCGATCACCTCGACGGCCAGCGGATCAAGCTGACGAAGACCGATCCGGCGGCCGGGGGCCATCATCACTTCATCCACGTCGATTCTATCGCCGCCGTCGAGGGCGGAGAGGTTCGCCTCAACCGCACCACCGCCGAAGCGAAGGACGAGTGGGCGACGGCCTGACCACGCCCGGGCAGCACCTTTCGGCGGTAGTCCGAGGGAGGATGCAACCGGAAGCGCGGGACTTGAGTTAGGTTAACAATCCTGGACGAAAAAGGGCCGCCCCTTGAGAAGGCGGCCCGAGTCTAGGGAGGAAACGCCCGAGGAGGGCGCGAGCAGCGCAGCGGCATCGCCACCGCCCTGCACAGGACAAACCCGGTCCGCTGCCGCGTGGTTCCCGGGCGGGAACTGAGACCAAGGTCCGCTTCGGCGGGCCTTCTTTTTGCCGTGATCGGCGCGGCGGCATTTGCGCGAGGGGCCGACGTGGATTCTGTCGGTGCCCGCTCCTCACCCCCGCTTGTTATCGCTTGACCGGTTCGTCCCTGGTACGGATCGTGCCTCGCGCCGGCTGTGCCCGACCGCTCCGGTCCGGGACGGCCGAGACAGCGACCAAGGGGGAAATCGAGCATCATGCGGGCGATCGATACGCAGGCATTTCTCAAGGATCTCCACGACCTGCGCGCCATCGGCCGCTTCCGCACCGGGGTGCACCGCCCGACCTACTCGCCCCAGGACATGGAATCCCGGCGCTGGCTGATGCGGCGCCTGGAGGAATGCGGGCTCGATCCCGCCATCGACGGCGTCGGCACGGTCCTCGGGCGCCATCGGGGCGAGGGGCCGCGCCTCCTCGTCGGCAGCCACATCGAGAGCCAGAACGAGGCCGGCTGGCTCGACGGGGCGCTCGGGGTGGTGGCGGGCCTCGCGCTCGCCCGAGCCGGACTGCCGGTCGACGTCGTCGCCTTCGCCGACGAGGAGGGGCATTTCGACGTCGGCTTCCTCGGTAGCCGCTCCGCCATCGGCGAGGTCACCGAGGCCGAGATCGACGGCGGCCGCAACAGCACCGACGGCACCCCTCTGCGTGACGCCCTCCAGGCTGCCGGCCTTGCCGGCCTGCCGCGGATGCGGCTGGAGGCGGGGCGTTACCGCGGCTTCCTGGAGATGCATATCGAGCAGGGCACGCAGCTCGAAGCGACGGGTTTGCGCCTCGGAATCGTCACCGGCATCGTGGCAATCTGGCAGTGGCGGATCGTGATCGAGGGCGCGCAGGACCATGCCGGCGGCACCACGATGGCGGAGCGCCGCGATGCCGGCCTGACCGCCGTGCGGCTCCTCGCCGCCATCGACCAGGCCTTTCCGCAGGTCTGCGGCGAGCGCAGCACCTGGACCACCGGCCGCATCACCCTCGATCCCGGCGCGCCGAGCATCATCCCGGGGCGGGCCGAGATCCTGTTCCAGTTCCGCGACGTGTCGGTCGCGGTGCTGGAGCGGATGGAGGCGACCCTGCGGGCGCTGATCCGCGAGAGCAACCGGCGCGAGCGCTGCACCGCGACCCTCGAGGAGATCTCCCGCAACAGCCCGGCTCTGTGCGATCCCGGCCTGATGGGGGCCTTGTCGGAGGCGGCCGAGGCCCTGTGCCCCGGCTGCTGGCAGACGATGCCCTCGGGCGCCGGTCACGACGCCCAGAACGTCGCCAAGGTGATGCCCTCCGCGATGCTGTTCGTGCCCTCGATCGGCGGCATCAGCCACCACTGGTCCGAGGATACGAAGGAGGAGGACCTGGCGCTCGGGGTGCGGGTGCTGGGGGCGGCAGCCGAGCGGGTGCTTACGGGCGGGAAGACCTCGGCCGCGGGCTGAGGCATACCAGGCCGATGAGCACGGTCCACGATTTCACCCCCGCCGCCGCCGACGGCGCCCCCCACCCGCTGGCGCAGTACCGCGGCAAGGTGCTGCTCGTCGTCAACACCGCCTCGGCTTGCGGCTTCACCCCGCAATACGCCGGGCTGGAGGCCCTGTCGCGCCGCCACCGCGACGGCGGCCTCGTGGTGCTGGGCTTCCCCTGCAACCAGTTCGGCGCCCAGGAGCCGGGTGATGCCGAGGAGATCGCCCGGTTCTGCACGCTGACATACGACGTCAGCTTCCCGCTCCTCGCCAAGGTCGAGGTGAACGGGGCAAGGGCCGAGCCGCTCTTCGACCATCTGAAGGAGGCGCGGCCGGGGCTGCTCGGCACCCGCGCGATCAAGTGGAACTTCACCAAGTTCCTGGTCGGCCGCGACGGCCGGGTGATCGCGCGCTTCGCCCCGCGGGTGAAGCCGGAAGCGCTGGAAGGGGCGGTGGTGAGGGCGCTGGCGGAGAGGGCGTGAGGTCATCATCCGGCCAAAATGGCCGAGCTAGTCCTCAAGCGTGACGACAGCCCGTCGCGCGTTGGAAGTCCACCCATGTCGCTCTCCCGCCGCACCCTCCTCGCCGCCCCCCTGGCGGCCATTCCCGCCCTGGCCTCCGGCAAGGTCCTGGCGCAGGCCGAGGGCCAGTGGCGCGCGGTGACCGGCGACAACGGCCAGCCGATCCCCAACACCCGCCTGCCGGGCGAGCTCGCCTCGGAGATCGGCCGGCTGCGCGGCGTGACCTGGCTCGGGCCGCGGGAAGCCTCGGTCACGCTCTACGAGTTCTTCGACTACAATTGCCCGTGGTGCCGGGCGGCGGCGCGCGACCTCGACGACCTCGTCAAGGCCAACCCGGACCTGCGCATCGGCCTCGTCAACAACCCGATCCTGTCGGTGCAGTCGGCCCAGGCCGCCAAGGTGGCGCTGGCCGTGCAGCGCGCCGGCGGTTCCGCGGCGACCGCCAAGCTCTACGCCGCGCTGCTGGGCCCCGGCACCACCGGGCGCAACGACGGGCCCCGGGCGCTGGAGGCGGCTTCGCGGCTCGGCCACGACCGGGCGGCCATCGAGCAGGCGGCCGATTCCGACGAGGTGCGCGAGGCGTTGAAGAGCCAGATGAGCCTCGCGGCCAATCTCGGCCTGCACGCCACCCCGTCCTACGTCGTCGGCACCGCGGCGCTGCTCGGCTATCCGGGCCCGAAGAGCCTCGCCCGGGTGCTCTCGAACGTCGCCGAGTGCGACGAGATCGCCTGCACGAGCTGAAGACCGTCGAACCCGCGAAATTGTTTGGAAACCTTACCGAAACCTCCGCGGCCGGCGCGCCGCGGCGGTGATTCCGCGTCGCGTCCGCGCGCCGACGCATCGCAAAAGCGCAATCCGACCATCGTCGAAGCGCCGCCCCGTCCCCGCAACCGCGAGGCGCCGGATGGGTTTAAGCCCACGGCCCGCCTCGCGATTGGCGCGCCTCCGCTCGCCTTGCGCCCCTTAAAAACCCATGCTAGGCCGGCGCCGCGCCGGGGGAGGGGGCATTCTTCTCGCGCCGGAGCCTTTCCCATCATCGACGGGCCGCGCGCCGCCGCCGCTCCACTCCAGACCGGTGCGATCCGGCCGGACCCGTCGGGCCAGGACATGAAGAGAGAGCGCTGGTGGCTCAGAACGCATCGGAATCGGGTTCTCCCCTGGCGGGCGTCGCCGGGCGGTACGCCTCGGCGTTGTTCGAGCTCGCGCGCGAGGAGCGGGCCGTCGACGCGGTGGCCGAGGGGCTCGACCGGTTCGACGCCCTGCTGGCCGAGAGCGCCGACCTGCGGCGCCTCGTGCGCAGCCCGGCCTTCTCGGCCGAGGACCAGGTCAAGGCGATCGAGGCCGTGCTGGCCAAGGCCGGCATCCAGGGGCTCGCCGCCAACTTCATCCGCCTCTCGGCCTCGAACCGCCGCCTCTTCGCCCTGCCGGACATGATCCGCGCCTATCGCGAGCTGGTGCGCGAGTCGAAGGGCATCGTGCGCGCCGAGGTGCGGCTCGCCGAGAAGCCCTCCGACGCGGTGCTCCAGGACATCAAGGCGTCGCTCAAGGACGTCGCGAAGGCCGAGGTCGACCTCGATCTCCGCATCGATCCGAGCCTGATCGGCGGCATCGTCGTCAAGCTCGGCAGCCGCATGGTCGACGCGTCCTTGCGCACCAAGCTCAACAGCATTCGCCTGGCGATGCAGGGCGCCCGCTAAGGGCCCCGCAACCGCCGCTCCCAGACAACGCCCGATACGAACGAACGAGGGAAGGTCCAGATGGACATCCGTGCCGCCGAGATCTCCGCCATCCTGAAGGAGCAGATCAAGAACTTCGGCCAGGAGGCCGAGGTCACCGAGGTCGGTCAGGTCCTGTCGGTCGGCGACGGCATCGCCCGCGTCTACGGCCTCGACAACGTCCAGGCCGGTGAGATGGTCGAGTTCGAGTCGGGCGTGCGCGGCATGGCCCTGAACCTCGAGCAGGACAATGTCGGCGTCGTGATCTTCGGCTCCGACCGCGAGATCAAGGAAGGCCAGACCGTCAAGCGCACCGGCGCCATCGTGGACGTGCCGGTCGGCAAGGGCCTGCTCGGCCGCGTCGTCGACGCGCTCGGCAACCCGATCGACGGCAAGGGCCCGATCGTCGCCGAGAAGCGCAGCCGCGTCGACGTGAAGGCCCCGGGCATCATCCCGCGCAAGTCGGTGCACGAGCCGATGGCGACCGGCCTCAAGGCGATCGACGCCCTGATCCCGATCGGCCGCGGCCAGCGCGAGCTGATCATCGGCGACCGCCAGACCGGCAAGACCGCCGTCGCGCTCGACACCATCCTGAACCAGAAGCCGGCCCATGCCGGCACCGACGAGAAGGCCAAGCTGTACTGCGTCTACGTCGCGGTCGGCCAGAAGCGCTCCACCGTCGCCCAGTTCGTGAAGGTGCTGGAGGATAACGGCGCCCTCGAATACTCGATCGTCATCGCGGCCACCGCCTCGGACGCGGCCCCGATGCAGTTCCTGGCGCCCTTCGCCGGCTGCGCCATGGGCGAGTATTTCCGTGATAACGGCATGCACGCCGTGATCGTGTACGACGACCTGTCGAAGCAGGCCGTGGCCTACCGCCAGATGTCGCTGCTGCTGCGCCGCCCGCCGGGCCGCGAGGCCTATCCGGGCGACGTGTTCTACCTGCACTCCCGCCTGCTCGAGCGCGCCGCCAAGATGGGCGACGCCGCCGGCAACGGCTCGCTGACCGCGCTCCCGGTCATCGAGACCCAGGCCAACGACGTCTCGGCCTACATCCCGACCAACGTGATCTCGATCACCGACGGCCAGATCTTCCTCGAGACCGACCTGTTCTACCAGGGCGTGCGCCCGGCGGTGAATGTCGGCCTCTCGGTGTCGCGCGTCGGCTCCGCCGCCCAGACCAAGGCGATGAAGTCGGTCGCCGGCAAGATCAAGGGCGAGCTGGCGCAGTACCGCGAGATGGCGGCCTTCGCGCAGTTCGGCTCGGACCTCGACGCCTCGACCCAGAAGCTGCTCAACCGCGGCGCCCGCCTGACCGAGCTCCTGAAGCAGCCGCAATTCTCGCCGCTGAAGATGGAAGAGCAGGTCGCGGTGATCTACGCCGGCGTGAACGGCTACCTCGACGCGATCCCGGTCAACCGGGTCCGCGCCTTCGAGGACGGCCTGCTCTCGACCCTGCGCACCAAGCACATGGACCTGCTCGACACGATCCGCTCCTCCAAGGAGCTGTCGGCCGAGAGCGGTGCCAAGCTGAAGGGCGTGGTCGAGTCCTTCGCCAAGTCGTTCCAGTAAGCCTCAAGGCTCGACACCAAAGGACGCTCCGATGGCGAGTCTGAAGGACCTGCGCAATCGCATCACCTCGGTGAAGGCGACCCAGAAGATCACCAAGGCGATGCAGATGGTCGCCGCCGCCAAGCTGCGCCGGGCGCAGATGGCGGCGGAGAGCGCCCGGCCCTACGCCGAGCGCATGGCGCAGGTGCTCGGCAACCTCGCCGCCAACCTGACCCCCGGGGCGGAGACGCCCCGGCTGCTCTCCGGCACCGGGCAGGACCGCACCCACCTGCTCGTCGTCTGCACGGCGGAGCGCGGCCTGTGCGGCGCGTTCAACTCCTCGATCTCGCGGCTGGCCCGCGACCATGCCCGCCGCCTGATGGCGCAGGGCAAGACGGTCAAGATCATCTGCGTCGGCAAGAAGGGCTACGACGTCCTGCGTCGCGAGTTCCGCGACCAGATCGTCGAGCTGATCGAGCTGCGCGGCGTGCGCCAGCTCGGCTTCGAGAACGCCGAGACGATCGCCCGCAACCTGCTCGGCCGCTACGACGCGGGCGAGTTCGACATCGCGACGCTGTTCTACTCGCGTTTCCGCTCGGTGATCGCCCAGATCCCGACGGCGCAGCAGATCATCCCGGCCGAGATCGCCACGACCGAGGCCGCCGCCACCGGTGCCTCGGCCGACGCGGTCTACGAGTACGAGCCGGGCGAGGGCGAGATCCTGGCGGCCCTGCTGCCGAAGAACCTCACCGTCCAGATCCTCCGGGCGCTCCTGGAAAACGCCGCCTCCGAGCAGGGCGCGCGCATGGGTGCCATGGACAGCGCCACGCGCAACGCCGGCGAGATGATCAAGAAGCAGACCTTGATCTACAACCGGACGCGCCAGGCGATGATCACTAAGGAGCTGATCGAGATCATCTCGGGCGCCGAGGCGCTCTGACCGCACGCAATCAGGGATTAGCATCATGGCGAACACTGCCACCCCCGGCGCCGGCTCGAACAAGACCGGCCACATCACCCAGGTCATCGGCGCGGTCGTCGACGTGCAGTTCGAGGGCCACCTGCCCGAGATCCTGAACGCTCTCGAGACCAAGAACAACGGCAACCGCCTCGTCCTCGAGGTCGCCATGCAGCTCGGCGAGAACACCGTGCGCTGCATCGCCATGGACACCTCCGAGGGCCTGGTCCGCGGCCAGGAGGTCACTGACACCGGCTCGCCGATCCGCGTGCCCGTCGGCGCCAACACGCTCGGCCGCATCATGAACGTCATCGGCGAGCCGATCGACGAGGCCGGCGAGATCAAGACCGAGTCGCTCCGCGCCATCCACCAGCCGGCCCCGTCCTACGCCGAGCAGTCGACCGAGGCGCAGATCCTCGTCACCGGCATCAAGGTGGTGGACCTGCTCGCTCCCTACGCCAAGGGCGGCAAGATCGGCCTGTTCGGCGGCGCCGGCGTCGGCAAGACCGTGCTGATCATGGAGCTCATCAACAACATCGCGAAGGCCCACTCGGGCTACTCGGTGTTCGCGGGCGTCGGTGAGCGCACCCGCGAGGGCAACGACCTCTACCACGAGATGATCGAGTCCAAGGTGAACATGGACCCCAAGGAGCACGGCTCCGCGGAAGGCTCCAAGTGCGCCCTGGTCTACGGCCAGATGAACGAGCCCCCGGGCGCCCGCGCCCGCGTCGCCCTGACCGGCCTCACTGTCGCGGAGCACTTCCGCGATGAGGGCCAGGACGTGCTGTTCTTCGTCGACAACATCTTCCGCTTCACCCAGGCGGGTTCGGAAGTGTCGGCGCTGCTCGGCCGCATCCCCTCGGCGGTGGGCTATCAGCCGACTCTCGCCACCGACATGGGCGCCCTGCAGGAGCGCATCACCACCACCACCAAGGGCTCGATCACCTCGGTGCAGGCGATCTACGTGCCGGCGGACGACCTGACCGACCCGGCGCCCGCCGCCTCGTTCGCCCACCTCGACGCCACGACCGTGCTGTCGCGCTCGATCGCCGAGAAGGGCATCTACCCGGCGGTGGACCCGCTCGACTCGACCTCGCGCATGCTCTCGCCGGCGATCCTCGGCGAGGAGCACTATAATGTCGCTCGCCGCGTCCAGCAGGTGCTGCAGCGCTACAAGGCGCTCCAGGACATCATCGCGATCCTGGGCATGGACGAGCTGTCCGAGGAGGACAAGCTCACCGTCGCCCGCGCCCGCAAGATCGAGCGCTTCCTGAGCCAGCCGTTCCACGTCGCCGAGATCTTCACCGGCTCGCCGGGCAAGCTCGTGGCGCTCGAGGACACCATCAAGGGCTTCAAGGGCCTGGTGGACGGCGAGTACGACAACCTCCCCGAGGCCGCCTTCTACATGGTCGGCTCGATCGAGGAGGCCAAGGAGAAGGCCCAGCGCCTCGCCGCCGCGGCCTGATCGGCAGCGACATTGTGGGCCCGGCCGCGAGGCCGGGCCTTTTCGCGCAAATCCTGTCGCGCCTGACGAAACCGGAAACGACCTGACCCCATGGCCACCTTCCAGTTCGACCTCGTCGGCCCCGAGCGGATCCTGTATTCCGGCCCTGTCGACGCCGTGCAGCTTCCGGGTTCCGAGGGCGAGATGACGGTGCTGCCCGGGCATGCGCCCGTGCTCACCACCCTCAAGACCGGCATGCTGGTGATCACCGAGAGCCCGCAGCACGGCAAGCGGGTGCTGGTGCGCGGAGGCTTCGCCGAGATCAACGCCACCTCGCTGACCGTGATCGCCGAACGCGCTACCCCGATCGAGGAGCTGACGCCCGCGATCATCGACGCCGACATCGCGGCGGCCGAGCTCCAGTACGACGCCACCGACGATTACGATCGCAAGATCGAGATCGAGGGCCAGATCGCGCAGCTGCGCGAGGCCAAGGTGGCGCTGAGCTTCTGATCCCGGATCGGACGGGTTCGCCGTTTCGAGGGGGCGGTGGAAGCCACGAGGCTTCCGCCGCCCTTTTCGCGTTCAAGGCAAGGGTTTCAAGGGCAAGGCCGCGGTGGCGACCGGGATCGGCGCGAGCCGGATCCACGGCACCCGGCCGGGTTCGAACGCGTCGCGGGCAGTCCTGCGCCACAAGGGCGGCGCATGGTCGCCGACGAGCAGGATCTCGGTGCCCGGATGGGCCAGGGCGATGCGCGACACCGCCGCGAACACATCCTGCCAGATCTCCACCATGGTGCAGACCTCGCGGTCGCCGAACGGGCTCTCCGGACGCCCGCAATCCTGCCGCTTCGTCGCCTCGTCCCGCGGCACCGGCACGTGCGAGTTCAAGGTGAGCCGGTAGACGAAGGTGGGCCCGGGCGCGGCCAGCTCGGCCTCGACCACCTCCGCCACGTCGCTGTCGCAGGGGCCTGGGAACGGACCGCCGCAGGCACGGGCGAAACGGGGCGCCAGGGCCTCGCCGAACAGGCTCTTCCGGAAGCCGGCGAGCGGGTACCACTGCGCGCGGCCGTAGAAGCCGGCATGGTAGCCGTGGACCGAGACCGTCCGGTAGCCGCGGGCGGCGAACCGCTTGGGCAGGCAGGTCGGGTCGTCCCCGGTGGACGTTTGCCCGGTGAAGACTTGGGTGAAGACTTGGGTGAAGACTTGGCGGTGCGAGCGGTAGGTGCGGCACAGTTCGCGCATCTCACCCGAGGCGGTGGCCCCGAAGAAGGCGCTGGTGCCGGTCGTGACCGTGTAGAGCCGGCGCAGGGCTGGATCGTCGAACGGCGCCGTCAGGATCCCGCGCTGGCCGGCATCGCGCAGGACGCCCAGGCTCTCGACCATCACCATCAGGACCCGGTGCGGCGGCCGGGCCTGGTCGGTGAAGGCGTCGAATCCGGAGGCGAGGCTGCCCGATTCGAACGGCTGGCCGACGCTCGCGAGCGCCCCGAAATCGTAGGCCGTGGAGCCGTTGGCCAGCCCGTCGCCGACGAGCAAAGCGGCGACCGCCGCCGCGAAGACCGGGCGGCTGCCCCGGCGCATCGCCGGGCCGGCCCGCACCAGGACGGCGAGGTAGGCGAGCGCGAGACCGACGGTCGCGGCGGCACCGGCCGCGTAAGCGGGGGTCGCCAGGAGCGTCGCCAGCGTGCCGGCATCGATCAGGTGCAGGAGGGCGTCGGGATCGAGGAAGAACATCCGGCCTATGGCGAAGGCGAGATCGAGCACCATTACCGGCAGGGCGAGCAGCGCCAGCGCCCAGCCCGGAAGCCGTCCGCCGAGGAGCGCGAGCGCCGCGTAGAGCGCGATGGCGCTCGTGCGCGCCGGCACGCCCGCGACGATGCCGGCGGCGAGCGCCAGGGCGTTCGGCAGCACGAGGCCGCCGACGAGAAGGGGCAGGTTCGGCCGGACGAGGGCCGTGGCGCGTCGGAGCGACCGCAAGGCCGCGGCGGAGGCTGCTGATCCATGACGTAGAGGCATGACGGATTTGTAGACGTTTCTCGTTAATGCAGCCTTCCGACTTGCCGATTTCTCAGGTCTAACTAACCTCTATCGAGGCCGTTTCGAGGAATTCATTGCGGCTTGACGGCAGATGTATCGATCGCGAGACGATGGGGCGCGATGGTTATGCGATGGCGGCGCCGGTCTTCCGGCGCCACAGCCTTGCGATATCCAAGGATAATAATCTCGTGGCGCGGAACGACGTCCGGCGTGGGGGATCGCTCCTCACGCCTCGTCGCGCAAAACCCGCCGGATGATCTTGCCGGTGGTGGTGAGTGGCAGATTCGGCCGGAACGCGATCTCGCGCGGGTATTCGTGGGCCGAGAGGTGCGTGCGGACGAAGGCCTGGATCTCGGCCGCGAGCGTGTCGGACGGGGCGTAGCTGGGACGCAGGACCACGAAGGCCTTGACGATCTCCGTGCGGACGGGGTCCGGCTTGCCCACCGCCGCGGCGAGCGCCACCGCCGGGTGGCGCAGCAGGCAATCCTCGATCTCGCCCGGGCCGATCCGGTAGCCCGACGAGGTGATGACGTCGTCGTCGCGGCCGACGAAGTGGACGTAGCCGTCCGGGTCCATCCGGCCCTGGTCGCCGGTGGTCATCCAGTCGCCGAGAAACTTGCGCTCCGTCGCCTCCGGGTCGTTCCAGTAGCGCAGGAACATCACCGGGTCGGGCCGGGCAACGGCGATCTGGCCGGTCTCGTCGGGCTCCGCTGGGCTGCCGTCCGGGCGGATCACCGCGACGCGGTGGCCCGGCACCGGCTTTCCGGTCGATCCCGCCCGGGCGAGCCCCAGGGCGGCGCAGGAGGCGAGAACCAGGTTGCACTCGGTCTGGCCGTAAGCCTCGTTGATGGTCAAGCCCAGCGCGTCGCGCGCCCAGTGGAACGTCTCGGGGCCTAGCATCTCGCCGGCCGAGGCGAGGGTGCGCAGGTGGCTCAGGTCGAAGCGGCCGCGCGGATCCTCGATGGTGCGCAGCATCCGCAAGGCCGTCGGCGGCACGAAGGCGTTGGCGACCGAGAGATCGGCCATCAGCCGGAACGCCTCCTCGGGCTCGAATTTTTCCGCCTTGCGCGCCACCACGGCGACGCCGTGATGCAGGCTGGGCAGCAGCGCGTTGAGGAGCCCCCCGGCCCAGGCCCAGTCGGCCGGGGTCCACATCCGGTCGCCGGCCCTTGGCATGAAGTCGTGCATCATGGAGAAGCCCGGCAGATGGCCGAGCAGCACCCGGTGGCCGTGCAAAGCCCCCTTCGGCGGGCCGGTGGTGCCGGAGGTGTAGATCATCAGGGCCGGGTCGTCGGCCCAGGTGTCGACCGGAACGAGGTCGGGCGAGGCCGCGCCTAAGAGGTCGGCGTAGCCGAGCGCGCGATCGCCGGCGCCGTCGGTCGAGACGACGAGGTCGAGCTCCGGCAGCGCGTCGCGCAAGGGTCCGAGCTTGGCGACGCCGCCCGCATGGGTCACGACCGCCCGCGCGCCGGCATCGCCGAGACGGTGGAGCAGAGCCTCCGGCCCGAACACCACGGCGAGCGGCAGCGCCACGGCGCCGAGCTTGTAGATCGCCAGATGCGCCACCACCACGGCAGGGGATTGCGGCAGCAGCACCGCCACCCGGTCGCCGGCCTGGACGCCGTGGGCGCGCAAGGCGTTGGCGAAGCGGTTCGAGGCCTCGCGCAAGGCGGCGAAGCTCCAGGCCTCCACCCGGCCGTTCGGCGCCACGTCGAGGATCGCGGTGCGCTCCGGGTCGGCGGCGGCCCAGCGGTCGCAGACGTCGACCGCGATGTTGTAGCGCTCCGGGATCCGCCAGCGGAACCCGGAGGCGAACGCCTCGTAGGAGGTCGGGGTGGTCACGCCTCGCGCGGCGGGAACCCGCCCTCGAACACGAAGTCGGACAGGGGGTGGCGGCCGTTCGGGGTCTCGCGGGCGCGGGTCTCCTCCGGCAGCGTCGCCGGGTCGGCCTTGCGGCCGACGGCGAAGGCGGCCTCGACCCGGTGGTGGGACGGCAGGTTCAGGGCGGCCGGCGCGGCCTCGTGGTCGAAGCCGGTCATGCCGTGGGCGTGCCAGCCCATCTTGACCGCCTGGAGCTGGAACAGGGCCGAGGCCGTGCCGGCATCGAAGGACGCGCTGTAGGAGGGCTTCAGCCCGTCCTTGGTGTTCATCATCCCGTTCGAGGCGATGAAGACCAGCGCTCCTGCCGTCTTCACCCAGCCCTGGTTGAACGGCACGAGAAGGTCGAACAGCGTTTCCCAGGCGGGGGTGTCGCGCAATGCGTAGACGAAGCGCCAGGGCTGCGAGTTGTAGCCCGAGGGGGCCCAGCGCGCCGCCTCGATCATCGTCATCAGCGCATCCTGCGGCACCGCCTCACCGGTGAAGGCGCGGGGCGACCAGCGCTCGAGGAAGAGCGCGTCGATCGGATGGTCGGCGGTACGAGAATTGGCGGATGTCACGGGCGTCAGGGTCTCCGTGGATGTCGCGCCGTCCTGCCAGCAAGCGCGGCGGTTGTCACGGGCCGGAGCACCGGACCGCGGGCGCGGCTGACCCGCGGAAACCTCATACCGACCCCGGTGTTGTCTTCGACACGAGCGAACGGCCGCAACAGGAGATGGATCGATGGCGAAGACGGATCAGGCGCGGCCCAGCTTGCGCGACTTCGACCCCTATACCGACCGCAACGGGCAGGACATGGGGCAGGATTCGCCCCTCGATGTCGGCGTGCCGCAGCGCACGCAAGCGGACATGGCCCACGACCCGATGGGCCAGGCCCGCGACGCCCGGGTCGCGTCCGATTTCAACCGCCTCGACGCGATCGGCGCCACCGACGGCAGCCAGGCCACCGAGGACGAGACGCCGCCGGAGAACCTGCGCCGGATCAGCGACCCTTCGACCGGCAGTTCCGCTGCGCAGAATCCCGCCACCAAGGAAGCGATCGACAGGGCGACGGCCGCGGTCGGCAAGGACGAGGGGGAGTGAGACCATGACGCGCAAGCCCGACGACGTGGTGGGCAGCCGGGGCGGTCCGGCCGCCGGCGGCGGCCACCAGACGCCCCAGCAGGAGGCGATCACCCGGCAGGAGGGTGGCGGCCGCGACGAGGCCGAGCTGAAGCGCGAATGGTCCTCGGCCGGCACGCCCGGCCGGCCGCCGGTCTCGGTCGGCGGCAGCTCCGGCGGCCATTCCGACCAAGTCGCCGCGCAAGGCCCCCGCGAGGGGAAGAAGGTCGCGGACGGCGAGTACCGGACCGAGAAGACCGGCGGCAAGGTCGATTGGTGAGGAGAACGGGATGGCGGAGCGCAAGGACGACCGGGGGCCCAAGTCTCCCCGCGACGATACGATCACCGCCGACGACCTGAAGGGCGTGGCGGCGGTGCCGCAGGACGGCGACGGCGAGGGCAACAAGTCCGGGGCCAATGCCGGGGACCGGCAGGGCGACGAGGTCGATCCGGGGGCGGGTTAGACACCGAGCCCATCTGGGCCGCCCCGAGGCGAGACGGCCGGTCGCGTCGCGGCCGGCCTGGTTTCTCACGAGGACGACGATGACGAAGCTCTTCATCGCGCGGGTGCGCGGGACGTCCGGCGATCGGCCGCTCGTGACGGTGCGCGCTGCCGCCGAGGGCGAGGCGAGGCTGTTTCTCGAAGCGGCGTATCCGGACGACGAGGTGGTCGAGGTCGCCGAGCCCGGCGACTGGGTGAGCACCTCCGACACCGGCTCGAAAACCGGAGACGTGCGCGAGCATCCCGGCGTGGCGTGGCAGGCGCCGACAACCGGCTTGAGCTAGGCTTCAGCTCGGACTGAAAACCTGCTTGGCGGACAGGCACCTCCACCGCGTACCAACCGGGGCACGGGCTTGAGCCCTACCCCACCCCCCGGCATATGGAGGCCATGTCCTCCCTGTCCGCGCCACCCCGCCTGATCCCCCGCCCGCATCAGGTCGAGGCGATCCGCGCCATCCTGTCGGCGCGGGCGGAGGGGCGGCCGGGCTTCCTCCTCGGCGACATGACCGGGCTCGGCAAGACGCTGTCGGTCTGGGGCGCCGTGGCGGCGATGCCCGAATCCACGGTGCTGATCGTCTGCCCCAAGGGGGCGATGCCGCAATGGCGGCGCACGATCCGCGATTCGGTCCTCGCCCAGAAGGACGTGACGCTCATGAACTACGAGCGCACCAAGTCCCTGCTCGCGCTCCCTGCCGCCAGCACCCGCCGCTCGGTGCGGGCGAAGAACAACGAGCTCGCCAAGCTCGGGCAGCCGAAGCGCGTCTGGCCGATCGTGGTATTCGACGAGGCCCACCGCCTGCGCAACCCGAACTCGCAGCAGGGCCAGGCCTGCCGGCGGATGGCCGAGGCCGCCGCCTTCACGATCTATGCCAGCGCCACCGCCGGGCAGGCGCCGCACGAATTGTCCTATCTCGGCGCGCTGCTCGGCCACGCCACCGGCCGCCCGGTCGAGACCATGGCCGATTTCCGCGCCCTGATGCAGCACCTGAAGATCGGCCGCGCCAAGGGGCGCTGGCAGAACTGGTCGTGGGAGCCGAACGCCCGCGACCAGACCGTGATGGCCGACCTGCTCTATCGCGGGACGCGGGCGATCGGGCTGCGGCGGCGGCCCGCCGACATCGCCGGCTGGCCCGAGGTGCAGCGGGAGCTGGCCCCCACCGCCCTCGATGCACCCTCGAAGCGCCTCTACGACGCGACCTGGCGCGAGTTCCGCCGCGAATGGGGTCTCGTCGGCGGATCGAACCGGCGCGCCGCCGGCTGGGCGGCGGATCTGCGCTTCCGTCAGAAGGCGAGCCTGATCCGGGTCGCCGGCACGCTCGACCTCGCCGAGGACCTGCTGGCGGCCGGCGAGCAGGTGGCGGTCTCGGTGGCGTTCCTGGAGACCGGCGCGGCGCTCGTCCAGGCCTTCACCGGCCGCGGCTGGCGCGCTGGCGCCATCGACGGGACGCAGAGCCCTGAGACCAACGAGGCGGTCCGGATTGCCTTCCAGCGGGGCGAGCTCGACGCGGTGGTGTTCACCGTCACCGAATCGATCTCGCTCCACCGCAACGAATTGCCCGGCGGCGAGCGCCCGCGCAGCCTGATCGTCCACGACATGCGCCACAGCGCGATCCAGCTCAGCCAGATCGAGGGCCGCTGCCACCGCGACGGCGAGCGCGCCGCGATCCTCTTCGCCTACGCGGAGGGCACCGTCGAGGAGCGGGTGGCCGCCACCGTGATCGCCCGCATGGCGGGGATGGACAGGATGGCCGGCGAGGATACCTCCCTCCTCGACGCGATTGCGCGAATCATTGACCGTGAAACCGAATAGGGAGTCCCGCCGATGGTGACGCGAGGGTTCACGGGGCGCCGTCCGGCCCGGCCGGACGCGGAGCGCCTGCCGCCGGGCCAGTACCTCACCGAGGATTTCCCGGTGCTGCAGCTCGGGCCGACGCCGAAGATCGACCTCGCGCGCTGGCGCTTCACCCTGCGGGAGGGAGCGAGGCCGCTGAAGAGCTGGAGCTGGGCCGAGTTCGATTCCCTGCCGCGCACCCGGTGGAAGGGCGACATCCACTGCGTGACCAAGTGGTCGAAGTTCGACACCGCCTGGGAGGGCGTGACGATCGACGACCTGCTCGCGGCGGCCGGGATCGAGGCGCCGACCGCCTACCTGCTGGCCGAAGGCTACGACGACTACACCACCAACCTGCCGGTGGCCGACCTGACCGGGGCCAAGGCCATGGTGGCGACCCGCTACGCCGGGGCGCCGATCCCGCCCGATCACGGGGGGCCGGCGCGGCTCCTGGTGCCGCACCTCTACTTCTGGAAGAGCGCAAAGTGGGTGAAGGGGCTCAAATTCACGAAAGTGGACGAGGCCGGGTTCTGGGAGCTGCGCGGCTACCACATGTATGGCGACCCCTGGCGCGAGCAGCGCTTCACGGGGGATTGAGGACCCGGTCTTGCCCTCCCCGTCTCATCCCACTCGCGACCTCATCCTGAGGTGCCGCGCAGCGGCCTCGAAGGAGGGCTCCAGCACTCTCGGAGACTTCTGGAGGCCTCCTTCGAGGCTCACTCCGTTCGCACCTCAGGATGAGGTCGCGAGTGGGAGAGTACCGGCCTCTGCGACGCTGTCTCTGTGCCTCGACCGTGTACCGACCGGTGGTGCTCGCCGATGGTCTTGACCTGGCAGGAGGCGCGGATCACCGCCGCCGTCCCCGAGACGCCCCGCGTGCGGCGCCTCACCCTGGCAGTCGGCTGGAGCGAGCCGTTCCGGGCCGGCCAGCACGTCGACGTGCGCCTGACCGCGCCGGACGGCTACCAGGCCCAGCGCAGCTACTCGATCGCCTCCTCGCCGACGGCCCCCGGAACGATCGATCTCCTGATCGAGCGCCTCGACGACGGCGAGGTCTCGGGCTTCTTCTCCGACGTGGCCGAGCCCGGCGACGCGATCGAGCTGCGCGGGCCGATCGGCGGTGCCTTCGTGTGGGATCCCGGCCTGGGCGGGCCGCTGCTCCTCGTCGGCGGCGGATCCGGGGTGGTGCCGCTGCTCGCCATGCTGCGCCACCGGGCGGAGGCCGCGCCGGACGTGCCGGCCCTGCTGCTCTATTCCGCCCGCACGCCCGACGAGGTGATCGCCCGCGAGGAGCTGATGCGCCGCGACGCCGAGGAGCCGGATTTCCGGCTGAGGCTCGTCCTCACCCGGGCGCCGGGCGGCCGGCGGATCGATGCGGACATCGTCGGCGCGGCGCTCGCCGCCCTCGGGACCCCGGCCTACACCTTCGTGTGCGGATCGACCCCTTTCGTCTCGGCCGCCGCCGACCTCCTGGTCGAGGCCGGCGTGCCGGCCCGCACGATCCGCACCGAGCGCTTCGGAGGATAGACCACGCGATGCAGGAAGCGACACGACACGAGATCGAAGTTCGAGAGATCACCGGCCGCACCCGCGTCTTCGCGATCCTCGCCGACCCGATCGCCCAGGTGAAGGCGCCGCAGGGGTTGAACCGCATCATGGCCGAGCGCGGGGTCGACGGGGTGATGGTGCCGCTCCACGTCGCCGCCGCCGACCTCGCGACGGTGCTGGCGGGCCTGCGGGGCGTGCAGAGCTTCGGCGGCGCGATCATCACCGTGCCGCACAAGACCGCGATCGTGCCGCTGCTCGACCAGGTCAGCGAGGCGGCGCGGCTGGTCGGGGCGGTCAACGCCGTCCGGCGCGAGGCCGACGGCCGCCTCGTCGGCGAGATCCTGGACGGGGCCGGCTTCGTCGCGGGCCTCAAGAGCGCAGGCTACGATCCGCGCGGCCGCAGCGCCTATCTCGCCGGGGCGGGCGGGGCGGCGAACGCCATCGCCTTCGCGCTGGCCGAAGCCGGGGTGAGCCGCCTCACCGTGCACAACCGCACCGCGGCGCGGGTGGAGGACCTGTTCGCGCGCCTGCGCCGCCTCGTCCCGGACCTGACTCTGACCCTCGGCACGCCCGATCCGGCGAGGCACGATCTCGTGGTCAACGCGACCTCGCTCGGTCTGCGCCCTGACGACGCCTTGCCCCTCGACCCCTCCGGGCTGACGCCCGATCAGCTCGTGGCCGAGATCATCATGCAGCCGGCCGAGACGCCGCTGCTCGCGGCCGCGGCGGCGCGGGGCTGCCGCACCCATCCGGGCTGGCCGATGCTGGAGGGCCAGCTCGCCCTGATGGCGGATTTTTTGCGGATGCGGCCGTGATCCGGTTCGGAGCTTGTTCGGCTCGCCCCATCAGGCTTCATACCCTCCGTGTCATCCCGGGGCCGCGCAGCGGAACCCGGGATCCATAACCGCTGACGGTACCGGATGAGTCGGGACGCTGGTCGCTCTATTCTGAAGCGTCAGCGGTTATGGATCCCGGGTTCTCGCCTTCGGCGAGCCCCGGGATGACACCGAGGGTGAGACATCGTCGGGAGATCATCAAACGCGCCTCACAGCCCCAGCCGCATGGCGGTGCGCAGAGGCGCCATCACCCCGTAGCCGAGGCTGTGGTGCCAGCTCGATGGGCCGCGGCGGCTGGCATCGGCCTGGAGCGCGACGGTGAGGTCGCGGGGGTTGAGGGCGGCGTGCGGTAGCCGGGTCCGCAACGCGGCGACGCAGCCGGCGGCGACCGGGCAGGCGGCGGAGGTCCCGACATCGGCCTTCCCCGGCCCGCCCGCCTCCGAGCCGAGGAAGTCGGTGTAGCTCGCGAGGTCGGGCTTGGCGTAGACCATCCCGGGAATGCCCGGCCCCTGCAGCGCGTCGCCGGACAGCCGGCCCCGCAGGGTCGCGCCGGTCACCGTGATGACGTCCGGATGGGCGTTCGCCCCCATGATGGTGGCCCGGCCGCGCGGGCCGGCCCGCCCGCCGGGCGGGGTCTGAGGCTCCGGACCGTCGTTGCCGGCCGCGAACAGGATGTCGACGCCGTAGCGGGAGAGCGCCCCGACGATCCGGTTGAACGGGTGGCCCGGATTGTCGACGTAGCGCCCGGGATGGCCGGGCGGGAAGTCCCAGCTCTCGTGGCCGAGGCCCCAGGAATTGGTGACGACGAGGGCCTTGAAGCGCGGCTTGTCCGTCCGCACGGCCGTGAGCAGGTGCGCGTAAGCCTGGAGCGCGTCGCTGAGGGAGCCGGATCCCGCCGCGGGCAGGACGGGCAGGTCGATCAGCGTCGCCTGCGGGGCGGCGATCAGGGCTCCGTAGGCGCACATCGTGCCGGGGCCGACCGGGTGATGGCCGGGCTCGACTGGGCGGGGCGGCCAGCTCACCGCGGCGTCGAGCGAGGCCGCGACGTCGCGCGCGGCCAGGTGCGCGAGGTTGATCCCGGTATCTACCACCGCGATCGCCACGCCCGCGCCGTCGAGCCGGCGCGCGGCGAGCCCGGACACGCCGAGGCGCTGCTCCACCTCCGCCCGGGTGCCGCCCGGAGCGCCGGCCGGCGCTGCGAAATGCGCGATCGGCGGGTCGGAGAAGATCGCCGCACCCTCGGTCGTCAGCGCCGCCAGCTCGGCCTCGGCGTCGATCGTCGCCCGGACGGCGTAATGCGAGGCGCCGTCGGGCGACGACACCGAGAACGGCGAGCCGGACTGACTATTCCCGAGCGGGACGGCAGAAAAACCCGTGTCGATCTCCGCCCGGGCCGGTAATCCGGTCAGCCGGCGGCCGATTCCACTGCCGCCGCTCAGCCTCATCATGGCGGAGTCGTGCAGCGCTTCCTGCGTCGGCAGGACGAGAATCACGCTCCGCTCGGGCATTGTCGTCTCCGGTCGGGATTTGTGCGGCTTTTTATAGTAATTTTGCTTTTCCGCAAGTAGTTTCCGCTGCGAGAGATGCGTTCTCTCGCCGGAGCTTCGGATGACGGTCAGCGTCCGGTCGGCACGCTGAAAATGTTCTTCCCAATTGACGGGCCGCGACGAACCGGCCGCGTCCGGCTCCGCGCCGCACGGGCTTGACCCCGGCCGCCATCCGGGCGAGGCCGGCGCCACCCGAAAAACCCCACCCGCGCGACTCAACCGGAGGACGCCGATGACCCTTCCGGCCCACCCATCCCCGCACGACGATCTGATCCGGCGCCTCGGGGAGCGTCTCGGCCCTGCCGGCCTCCTCACCGCGGAGGCCGACATGGCCCCCTTCGCGATCGACTGGCGGCGCCTGTTCCCGGGCCGCCCGGCCTGCGTGGTGCGCCCCGCCTCGACCGCCGAGGTCGCCGACGTGGTGCGGCTCTGCGCCGAGGCCGGCGCCGCCCTGGTGCCGCAGGGCGGCAATACCGGGCTCGCCGGCGGCGCGGTGCCGGACGCCTCGGGTGGGCAGGTGGTGCTGTCGCTCGCCCGCATGACCGCGATCCGCGCGGTCGATCCCGTCGGCCTGACCCTGACGGCGGAGGCCGGCTGCGTCCTCAAGATCGCGCAGGACGCCGCCGAGGCCGCCGGCCGGTTCCTGCCGGTGAGCTTCGCGGCGGAGGGCTCGGCGCTGGTCGGCGGCGTGATCGCCACCAATGCGGGCGGGATCAACGTGGTGCGCTACGGCATGACCCGCGGCCTCGTGCTGGGCCTCGAGGTGGTGCTCGCCGACGGCAGCACCGTCGACGGATTGCGGGCGCTTCGCAAGGACAATGCCGGCTACGACTGGAAGCAGCTCTTCATCGGCACCGAGGGCACGCTCGGCATCGTCACGGCGGCGGTCCTGCGCCTCGTGGCGAAGCCCCGCCACAGCGCGACGGCGCTGCTCTCCGTGCCCGATCCGGCGGCGGCGCTCCGCCTGTTCACCCTGGCTCAAGAAGAGATCGGCGACAGCATCCAGGCCTTCGAGCTGATCTCCGGCACCTCGCTCGGCCTGGTGGAGAAGCATGCGGGCCTGAAGAGCCCGGTGGGCCAGGCGGGCTGGAGCGTGCTGATCGAGGCGGCCTCGTCGCTCTCGGGGTTGCGCGAGGCGATGGAGGGCGTGCTCGGCACGGCGCTCGAGCGCGAGGACGCCCTCGACGGGGTGCTCGCCGAATCCGGACGCCAGGCCGCCGAGCTCTGGGCTTTGCGCGAGCACGTGACCGAGTGCGAGGCCCGCGAGGGCAAGAGCGTGAAGCACGACGTCTCGGTGCCGATCACCGCGATCCCCGCCTTCCTCGACGAGGCCGGAAGGGTGCTGGCGGCGGGCGCGCCGGGCACCCGCGTCAACGCCTTCGGCCATATGGGCGACGGCAACATCCACTACAACGTCCTGATCGGGCCGGACCATGCCTCGGAGGCGATCAACGGCCTCGTGCACGGGGTGGTCGACCGCTACGGCGGCAGCATCTCGGCCGAGCACGGCATCGGCCAGTACCGCGTCGCCGAGCTCGCCCGGCACCGCCATCCCGACGAGATGGCGTTGGCGCGGCGGATCAAGGCGGCGCTGGATCCGGAGGGGTTGCTGAATCCGGGGAAGGTGCTGGCGCGGGGGTAGGGAAGGCGCGCTCCTTAACCCTCCCCCCTCTGCGGGGAAGGGTGGCGAGCGGAGCGAGCGCAGCGGGACGAAGTCCCGCCGAGAGGGGCAGCACGATGCGGTGGCGCCCGTCATCATGGTCGCGACCGCTTCGGAAGCGTGGTTCCCCTCTCCCGCCCCACTCCGTGGGGCACCCTCCCCCGCAGAGGGGGAGGGTTCGACTGCGCGGCGAGCCCGGTCCATAACCAACGACAAGAACGAACACCGGGGAGGACCATGGACGCGTTCGACGTCGTCATCGTCGGCGGGGGCACCGCGGGCTGCGTGCTGGCCAACCGCCTGAGCGCGGATCCCCGCACGCGCGTGCTGCTGCTCGAGGCGGGCGGGGAGGGGACCGGGTTCTGGGTTGGCATCCCGGCGGGCTTCCCAAAACTCCTCACCGGCGCCGCCTTCAACTGGCGCTTCGCCACCGAGCCGGAGCCGAACACCCACGCGCGCACCATCGTGGTGCCCCGCGGCAAGGGGCTCGGCGGCTCGACGCTGATCAACGGCATGATCTTCGTGCGCGGCCAGCCGCAGGATTTCGACACCTGGGCCCAGAGCGGCAACCGCGGCTGGAGCTGGCAGGACGTCCTGCCCTATTTCCGCAAGCTGGAGCGTTTCGAGGGCGGCGACCCGGAGCTTCGCGGCCGCGACGGTCCCCTCCACGTCACCCGGGTCGGGGTGAGGAACCCCCTCGCCGACGCCTTCATCCGGGCCGGGACCGAGGCCGGCTTTCCTGAAAACCCCGACTATAACGGCGCCTCGCAGGAGGGTTTCGGGTATTATCAGGCCAACCAGCGCAACGGCCGGCGCTGGAGCGCCCGGGACGCCTACCTGCAGCCGACCCGCCGGCGCCCGAACCTGACGGTGCGCACGAACGCCCAGGTCCTGCGCCTCGACCTCGACGGCAATCGCGTCACCGGCGTCACCTACCGGCGCGGGGGCCGTGAGGAGCGGGTCAGCGCGCGGGCCGAGGTGATCCTGGCGGCGGGCGCCGTGCAGTCGCCGCACCTGCTCGAACTCTCCGGCATCGGCCGGCCGGAGGTGCTGGCGGCGGCGGGAATCCCGGTCCGCCACGCCCTGCCGGGGGTCGGCGAGAATTATCGCGATCACTACGCCACCCGGATGAACTGGCGCGTCAAGCTGCCGGTGACCCTCAACGAGGCGACCCGCGGCTGGCGCCTCGGCCTCGCGGTCGGGCAGTATTTCCTGACCCGCCGCGGCATCCTCACCCTCGGCACCGGCCTCGCCCACGGCTTCGTGCGCACCCGGCCCGACCTCGCCGGGCCCGACGTGCAGTACTTCTTCATGCATGCGAGCTACGCCAACGCCGCCGACCGCACCCTCGACCGCGAGCCCGGCATGACGATCGGCGTGACGCAGTTGCGGCCCGAATCCCGCGGCACCATCCACGCGGTCTCGGGCGATCCCCTCCGCCCCCCGGCGATCCGCCCGAACTTCCTCAGCCAGCGCAGCGACCAGGAGGCCCTGATCGAGGGCATGCGCATCGCCCGCCGGGTGATCGACCAGCCCGCGATGGACCCCTACCGCGCCCACGAGCTCAACCCCGGCGCGGGCGTGCAATCGGACGACGAGTGGCTCGATTTCGCCCGCCGCAACGGCCAGACGATCTACCACCCGGTCGGGACCTGCAGCATGGGGCAGGGCCCCGACGCGGTGGTGGACGAGCGCCTGCGGGTGCGCGGCCTGGAGGGCCTGCGGGTGATCGACGCCAGCGTGATGCCGACCGAGGTCTCGGCCAACACCCAGGCCGCCGTGATGATGATCGCCGAGAAGGGGGCGGACCTGATACGGGAGGATGGCCGCTGAGAGGATCCGAGATGCGCACCCTTCCGATCGAGCCGATCACCGCGGAGGCCTTCGCGCCGTACGGCACGCTGCTGGTCGGCCCGGCGGCCGGTCCGCGCCAGGACCGGGCGGCCGAGATCGAGAACGGGCGGCCGGGCGTCCCCCTCAACCTCGCGCTGATCCGCAGCGAGCCCTTCGCCGGTTCGATGCCCCTGCGGCGGCTCGAACGGCACCCGCACTCGGCGCAGAGCTTCCTGCCGCTCGCCGTCGGCGCGTACCTAGTGGTGGTGGCGCCCGATGCCGGCGGGCGGCCGGACGAGGCGGCCCTGCGCGCCTTCCAGGTGCCGGGCGATACGGGAATCGTCTATCGCAGCGGCGCGTGGCACGCCCACATGACCACGCTGTCGGCGCCCGGCACCTTCGCGATGCTGGTACACGAGGACGGCAGCGCGGAGGATTGCGTGTTCGCACCGATCGATCCGGTTGAATTGGCGGCGTAGAGTCGTCTCGCTGGATGCTTGTTCGATGAATAGAGTATCCAACCCGCACCCTCATCCTGAGGTGTCAGTCGATCGAAGATCGACTGACCTCGAAGGAGGCCTCCAGAAGTCTCGGAGCTCTCTGGAGACCTCCTTCGAGGCCGCTGCGCGGCACCTCAGGATGAGGTCGTGGGTAGGAGAGAAATGTCTCGCATTTCTAGCCAAACGGATCCTCAATTGACCGACGGCTCGTCGAGCCGGAACGCGAAGGTCGCGGTGTAGACGTCCTCGTCGGCGAGCGTCGGGGTGGCGGAGGGGCTCACCGTCTGGGTCACCGTGAGCACCTGGCTGCCGGCCTTGCGGATCGGCACCGTGGCGACGCCCTCCGGGTCGGTGGTGTAGGCCGGCACGCCGGCCCGCTCCGGCTCCATGCCGCTGTCGCCGTAATAGAGGTCGGCCCCCGGCAGCGGCGCGCCGCGAAACAGCACCCGCACCCGGATCGCCCCCGCGGTCGGACCCGGGACCTCGACCGGCACGATCTCCAGGGTGTGGCCGACCACCCGCAGCCACGGCGCGCCGGGGCCGAAGGCGGCCTTGGCGTATTTCACCGACCAGCGGCCCTCGCGGGCCTCCGTCACCAGGCGCCGGCTGGCGTTGAGGCGGGTGCCGTCGCGAAGCGTCGTCCAGTACCCGGCATCGTAGGTCGCCGCGACCAGGGTGCGGCCGGGCTTCGTGCCGAGCGGCGCCAGCAGGGCCGGCGGCACGTCCGGCGGGGCGGGCTTGAGGCCGGCGCGCAAATCCGTGCGCCCGTCCTGCGTCAGGGCGACGAGGTCGATGAGCTGCGGCGCGCGCGGCGCCTCGCGCTTCGAGGCGTGGCCGTAATTGACTCGGACCTGCGGGACCTGATCGACGGTGCTGAGGGTCAGCCACAGCTCGTGCGCGGCGCCGGGCCGCGAGGCCCCGAGGACGAGGGCGGCGGCCAGGGCGGTGCGGAGCAGGGGCTGCATCGGTCGTCGGTCTCCATCGGGCGGCGCCGGACGGCGCCTCGCGTGAGGGGCGAGGCACGAAGCGGGCCCGCGGCGGCAAGGCATCATAACCCATCCGGCGGCAAACCGATCCACGCGAACCGATCCACGGCGGGGAGCCCGGAGACCGGAACTCCCGCGCCGGCGTGGGTCAGCCCGGCTTGGCCTGCTGCCCCCGGCCGGCCTGGCGCAGTCCGTTCGCCAGGTAGGACAGGGCCACCGCCCCGGCAACCGCCGCGCCCACCATCCCGAATGCCATCGCGATCCGCGCCATCCCGGTCCTTCCTCCGGGGCGAGCCCGGAAAAGTCAGCTTCTTCAAGCGTTAGCTCTTGGAATGGGGCGAACGGGCGGCATCTTCGGCGGTTCCGCCGGCTGCCGCGAGGGCGAGCGCGCGCAGGCGCGCCTTGGCGGCCGCGTCGGTCGGGCAGCCTTCCGCGAGCCAGGCCCGCCGCGCCGCCGCGAGGCCCCGGCCGAGGGCGCGGCCGGGGGGAGCGCCCGCCGCGACGAGCGCCGCGCCGGTGACCGGCAGGACCGGCACCGGCTCGGCGCCGGCGGCGAACCGCGCGAGCGCCTCGCCCGCCTCCGGCGTCAGCGCCGGCCGCGTCTCGCCGGTCAGCACCAGGGCGGCGTCGGACAAAGCCCCGGCCCCGTGCACGGCCACGAGGCGCCGCACATCCGCTGGCGTCAGGGGTTCGAGCGCCCCGTGCAGGGCGGCCTCCGCGCCCGCGAACGCGATGAGCCGCGCGTGCTCGGCCTTCGACAGGCGCAGGGTCTCCCGCAGGCGCTCGGCATCGGCGGATGAGCGCACAGCCAGGGCGGCGAGGCGGCGCACCGGATCGGCCTCGACCCCGACCTCGACCTCTGCGGCGGCGAGCCGGGCGAGGCGGCCGAGATCGCCGACCCCGCCGATCAGCCGCTGCAGCAGGCCGGTCTGCGACAGGATCGCCGTGACGGCGGGCGCCCCGGGGGCGACGAGGAGCTTCAGGATCTCCCCCCGCACCCGCTCGCGGGAGAGCTGCGCCAGCCCGTCCCGAGCCTCGACCGCGGCGGCGAGCCCCTCCGGGTCGGGGGCGCCGGCGCCGTAGCGGGCGTGGAAGCGGAAGAAGCGCAGGACCCGCAGGTAATCCTCGCGGATGCGCTGACGGGCCTCGCCGATGAAGCGCACCCGGGCTGCCGCCAAGTCGTCGAGGCCCCCGACCGTGTCGTGGACGCGCCCGTCGGGCGTGACCGAGAGGGCGTTGACGGTGAAGTCGCGCCGGGCCGCGTCACGGGAGAAGTCGCGGCCGAAGCGCACCACGGCGTGGCGCCCGTCGGTCTCGATGTCCTCGCGCAGGGTCGTCACCTCGAACGGCTCGCCCTCCGCCACCACCGTGACGGTGCCGTGGGCGATGCCGGTCGGCACGGGTTTCAGGCCCGCCGCACCCGCGCGCGCGACCACCGCCTCGGGCAGGAGCGTGGTGGCGAGGTCGATATCGGCGACCGGGCGGCCGAGCAGCGCGTCGCGCACCGCGCCGCCGACGAGGCGGGTCTCCTCGCCCGGGGCGTCGAGGGCGGCGAGCACGCGGGCGAGGCGCGGCCGCGCCAGCACGCGCCGCAGGGCGGCCTCGTCGAGGGCCGTGCTCACCGGAACTGCCCGGGCACCACCCGGCCGTTCTCGATATGGGTCGGCACGAAGCCGTCCCGGTGCCGCTCGGCGGTGAGCGCCACTACCACGAACGACAGGATGACCAGGGCGGCGCCCGCGATGGCGAGCCGCGCGGCGTGGTCGCTCCAGTGGACCCAGCGCAAGGGGCTGCGCTGGCGTAAGGTCAGCCACACCGCGAAGACCGCGAAGGGGAGCAGGAACAGCAGGACGTCGTCGATCAGCGCGCGGGCCATGAGGTCCTATCGGGGCGGAGGTTCTACCGGGGTGTCGGCTCGTCCGCGTCGCGGAGCCGGTCGTAGAGGTTGCGCACGATGCCGGCGGTCACCCCCCAGATGTAACGCTCGCCGAAGGGGATCGCGTAGTAGCGCCGCTGGCGCCCGCGCCATTCCCGGCTGTGCAGGGCGTGGTTGGCCACATCCATCAGGAAGGCGAGCGGCACCTCGAAGGCGTCGGCCACCTCGTGCGGGTTGAGCGTGAGAGTGGCGTCCGGTGCCACCAGCCCGACCACCGGCGTCACCAGGAAGCCGGTGCCCGATAGGTAGGGGTCGAGGTAGCCGAGCGGCGTCACCGCCGCGGGATCGAGCCCGATCTCTTCTTGCGCCTCCCGCAGGGCCGCGGCGAGCGGCGAGGGGTCGCTAGAATCGATCTTGCCGCCCGGGAAGGCGACTTGGCCTGAATGGTCGCGCAGATGCGCCGAGCGCAGGGTGAACAGCACCGACACGCCGTCGTCGCGCGGCACCACCGGCACCAGCACTGCGGCGAGCCGCGGCGGGCGCGCGAGCGCCGCCTCCAGCACGTCGGGCTCGAGGTCGTGGTCGCCCCTCGGATTCGAGGTCGAATCGTGCGGGCCCGGCGGCTCGGGCCGCAGGCGCGCGCGGGCGCGCTCCAGGAAGGCGTCGAGGGCGGTGGACGCGACGAGATCGGTCACGACAGCTCGGCCGCCCCGATTTCGGCGGATTTGGCGATGCGGTGGAAGCGTCCGCCGGCAGCGAGGCCGAACCAGGTCTCGCCTGTCTCCTCGCGCTCCTCGCACAGCTCCACGAGATCGTAGGCCAGCGCCCGGGTGAGGCGGGCCCACAGGCCGTGGCGCACGGCGATATAGGGCTTGAACCCGCCCTCCGGGTCGCGCTCGAACCGCAGGGGATGGGCGTCGTCGAGGGGGACGACGTCGTCGAGGTTGGTGCGGAAGGCGATGGCGCGGGCCTCGCCCTCGCCCTCCACCGCCATCTCGACCGCCAGGAAGGCCGCGTCCTCGACCTCGATCCCGACCCGCTCCACCGGCGTCACCAGGACGGTGCGCCCGTCGGGGTCGCGGCGCAGGATGGTGGAGAACAGCCGGACCAGGGCCGGCCGGGTGATCGGGCTGCCGTTGTAGTGCCATGTCCCGTCGGCGGCGATGCGCATCGGGATCTCGCCGCAATAGTCCGGGTTCCAGCGCTCGACCGGCGGCGGCCCGCGCCGCGCGCCCTCCGCGCCCAGGGAAGCGGTCAGTCGTTCGAGAACCCCACCGGGCGGGGTGCCGTTCGGATCGTGCGTCATCCCGCTCTAAATAGCGGATCGGGACGGATTGTGCAGGCACGCCGGTGCGAGGCCGGGACATGGCGCCGCCGGCCGGCCTGTTCACGGCCGTCCAGGGTTCCCTGGCGCCTCGGTGCACGGCCGGTGCGCCGGTGCGCGGCAGGTGGGCCGGATGTCCCGCCTGCACTGGCATTCGTGGCCGGCGGAGCAACCTGCGATCGATGCAGGGCAGATACAATATCACTTGCCGTAGATGTTATTGGTGATTTATAAGAATAATATCCTATTTTGAGTCGGCTTCACGATAGTATAAGGTTTTTATTCCTTTGTATAACTCCTGTAATGTTGCATCTAAGACATAATATTAGCTATTTATTCATGTATTTGCGCCTAAAATCATTGCAAAATAGGACAAAATGTTTATGTTTCGCGTCGTTACAGGTCGTGTCGGCTGTTTCGTCCGCAGTCGACAGGGAGGCGTCGCCCTCGCTTTCGCGTTCCTCGCCCCCGTCATCCTCGGTTGCGTCGGCATCGGTGTCGATTACGCGACCTGGCTGCTCCGCAAGCAGAAGCTCCAGAACCTCGTCGACGTGACAGCGCTCGCGGTCGTCTCCGACATGCAGGTCGGCGGCTTCGACAAGGGCCGGGCCTGGGCCGTGGCGAAGGGCCAGACGGAGAGCTTGGCGCAGACCAAGATCCGCGACGAATGGATCAATCTCGCGATCGAGCCCGTCTATCGCCGAAGTCATGCGGACGATCCCTTCGCGGTCGCACTGGTCAACGAGCGCGATCAGGCGCCGACCGGCGTTAGGCTGACCATGACGCAGCGAAAGCATGCGATTATGACGAAGCTCGTCGCGCCCTACCTGACCGAGATCGTCGTCCGGGCGACGGCCGAGATCGTCGGCACGTCCAAGGTGTGCATCGTGGCGCTGGACGGGCAGTCTGCGCAGAGCATCGGCCTGAACGACGACGCCCAGATCGCCGCGACCGGCTGCTCCGTCTACGCGATGTCCGCATCCGCCGCCGCGATCGATGCGCGCGGCGCCTCGAAGCTGAGCGCGATGAAATCCTGCGCGGTCGGCGGCTATGCCGGGCCCTCGCAGCACTACCAGCCTGTGCCGATTACGGGTTGCCCGGCCATCAAGGACCCACTCGTCGGCCGCGTCGCGCCGCCCACGGGCGGTTGTGACCACAACGACATGCAAGTGGACAAGCAACAGGGAGGCGGAACCGTCGTCCTGGATCCCGGAATTTATTGCGGCGGTCTCGCCCTGACGTCGGGGGCGAATGTCAAGCTCAATCCCGGTGTTTATGTTATGAAGAACGGCCCTCTCGTGGTCGGGTCGGACGCTTGGACAAGCGGGTCAAGGCGTCGTAAGTACGTCCCTTGTCTTTGCTATCATAGCCGTGTTTCAGAAAGAATTAAGTCTCTCCTGCGCTGCCCGACCTCGCCAACGTGGCTGCCGCCGGCTTCGCTGAGTGGTGACGGCGTCGGCTTCTACTTCACCGGCACGGTCGATCCCGAGGAGGACGGCATTGCCCGCCCAATTCAGTTCATGCCGCGCTCGAGTGTGTCGCTCAGCGCCCCGACGGACCGCGCGATGGCGGGTCTGCTGTTCTTCGAGGATCGCGCGTCCCCGGCGAACCGGGTGTTCGAGGTCATGAGCGACAACGCCCGCCGTCTCGTCGGCACGATCTACCTGCCGCGCGGGACCTTCGTGGTTTCCGCCAACCAGGTCGTCGCCGACCAGTCGGAGTATACGGCGATCGTGGTGCACAGGCTCGCGCTGTCGCAGGCGCCGCATCTCGTCGTCAACGCGAATTACGGGGCGAGCAAAGTGCCGGTACCGAAAGGGATCGGGCCGACGAGCGCCTACCCGACGCTCACCAATTGAGGCACCCCCGACGTGCCGGTGCCGGCCCGGACCGCGCCTGACGCGGACCGGCCACGTCAGGCCGGCCCGAAATCCGGCCGGCGGCGCAGGATCTTCCACACGCCAGTCGCGGTGGCGACGATGCCGCGGTCGCAGACCGCGTCGCCGCGCAGGAAGACCAGGCTCGCCGTGCGCTGCACCACCTGGGGCGTCATCGTGATCGTCTCGCCGATCCGTCCGGCCGAGACGAACTGCATCTCGAACTGCACCGTGACGCAATTCGCGCCCCCGGCGGCCCGCATGGCGGCGAAACCCAGCGCCCGGTCGGCGAAGGTCATCATCATGCCGCCCTGCACCACGCCGATCAGGTTGGCGTGCTTGGGCTCGGCCCGGAACGCGAAGCTTACCGCCTCGCCGTCCTCGCGCAGCAGGACCGGGCCGACCAGGGAGAGGAAGCCCGGATCGTCGAAGGGGCGCCAGCCGGCCGGGTCGGAATCGGGGGAGGTCATGGGGCCTCGGAGGGTGAGAACGCTGGACAGCGCGGCCGCGGCCGTGCCTCAAGACATCTACAAGAAAAATCCCGCGGGAGGGGCCCAGTGACGGAACGGACATCGGAAGCGCGCGTGCGCGCCAGCTTCGACAAGCAGGGCCTGATGCGTACCCTCGGGGCCACGCTCGAAGCGGTGGCCCCCGGCGCGGTCGAGATCGCGCTCGTGCCCGGGCCGGCGGTGTCGCAGCAGCACGGCTTCGTCCATGCGGGGGCGGTGGGCGCCATCGCCGACAGCGCGGCGGGCTACGCCGCCCTGACCCTGATGCCGCCCGGTGCCGGGGTGCTGACGGCGGAGTTCAAGATCAACCTGCTCGCGCCGGCGGCCGGCCGCCGCATCCTGGCGCGGGGCCGGGTCGTCAAGGCAGGCCGCACCCTGACGCTGGCGCAGGCCGAGGTCTTTTCGGAGAGCGAGGGCGGCGAGAAACTCGTCGCGCTCCTCACCGCCACCCTGATGGCCGTCCAGGGGCGGGACGGCGTCGGCGATTGAGCGCATCTCGAACGAAGCTCCCGCGGCGCCGGAGCTGCGGGAGCTTCGTTCGCGAGACACCGCGGCGGGCCCCGGCGGACGCCGCCGGGGCCGCGCCCGGACCTACTTCTTGGTCTCGAGATAGGCGATCAGGTCGGCGACCTTCTTGTCGTCGGTGATGCCGGCGAAGATCATCTTGGTGCCCGGCACCTTGGCCTTCGGGTTGTGGATGTAGTCCCGGAACGTGGCCTCGTCCCAGGTCAGGCCGGAATTCTTCATCGCGGCCGAGTAGTTGTAGCCCTCGTGGGTGCCGGCCTTGCGGCCGATGACGCCCGTGAGGTCCGGGCCGACGCCGTTCTTGCCGAAGGCGTGGCAGGCCTTGCAGGGCGCGAAGACCTTCTCGCCGGCGGCCGCGTCGCCCGCGCTCTGGGCCTGGGCGGCGAAGGGCAGGAGCGCCGCCAGGGCGGCACCGAGGATGAGCTGACGCATGAGGTTCCCTCCAAACGGACGTCGTTCGCGACCGGCCAAGGGGATATGGCCCAGCCTGCAGATTGGTACAGTTAAAAACGCCGACGGTTCGCGCCGGGTCCCATGCGACGAAAAGAAGCTCTGCCGCGTTCGCGCGCAATCGGACCAAGGTGCGGGGCAACCCCTCGCACGGGCGCGGGATGGGCGCGGTCCCTCGCCTCCGGTATGATGGGACACCAAGGACCGGCCCAATGGACACGGTCCCGAGACCTCCGACAAGAAGCCGACAGGGGACACGCCATGACGATCGCCTTCCCGCCCCCGGATCCCGCGATCCTCGCCCGCCGCGACGCGATCGTGGAGGGCCTGCGCGGCCTCGTCGCGCCGGAGGCCCTGGTGACCAGCGAGGATGAGCGCCGCGCCTTCGAGACCGACGGGCTCACCGCCTACCGCAAGATGCCGCTCGCCGTGGTGCTGCCCTCGACCACCCAGGAGGTCTCGGCTGTGCTGCGCTACTGCCACGCGCAGGGCGTCAAGGTGGTGCCGCGCGGCGCCGGCACGTCGCTCGCCGGCGGCGCCATCGCGCAGGAGGATGCGGTGATCCTCGGCGTCGCCAAGATGACTCGGGTGCTCGACGTCGACTTTTCCAACCGCACCGCTCGGGTCCAGGCCGGCATCACCAACCTCGCCATCAGCGCCGCGGTGGCGCACGAGGGCTTCTTCTACGCCCCCGACCCGTCGAGCCAGCTCGCCTGCACCATCGCGGGCAACATCGCGATGAACTCGGGCGGCGCCCACTGCCTCAAATACGGCGTCACCACCAACAACCTGATGGGCGTGACCCTGGTGATGATCGACGGCACGGTCGTCGAGATCGGCGGCGACCACCTCGATGCCGCCGGCTACGATCTTTTGGGCCTCGTCTGCGGCTCGGAAGGCCAACTCGGCATCGTCACCGAGGCGACCGTGCGGATCCTGCGCGCCGCGGAGGGCGCGCGGCCGGCGCTGATGGGCTTCGGCACGGTCGAGGATGCGGGCGCCTGCACGGCGGCGATCATCGGCGCCGGCATCATCCCGGTGGCGATCGAGTACATGGACCGCGAGGCGATCGCGATCTGCGAGGCCTTCGCGCATGCCGGCTATCCTCTGGATGCCGAGGCGATGCTGATCATCGAGGTCGAGGGCTGCCAGGAGGAGTGCGACGCGATGCTCGCCCGCATCGTCGAGATCGCCAAGCCCTTCAACCCGACGAGCCTGAAGGTCTCGCAATCGGAGGCCGAGAGTGCCGCGATCTGGAAGGGTCGCAAGTCGGCCTTCGGCGCGACCGGCCGCATCTCCGACTACATCTGCATGGACGGCACCATCCCGACCGGGCAATTGCCCCGCGTGCTGGAGCGCATCGGCGAGATCACCCAATCCTACGGTCTGCGCTGCGCCAACGTCTTCCACGCCGGCGACGGCAACCTGCACCCGCTGATCCTGTTCGACATCAACACGCCCGGCGAGATGGAGAAGGCCGAGGCCGCCGGCGAGGAGATGCTGAAGCTCTGCGTCGAGGTCGGCGGCTGCCTCACCGGCGAGCACGGCGTCGGCATCGAGAAGCGCGACCTGATGACCTATCAGTACAACCCGGAGGACCTGCACCAGCAGATGCGGGTGCGGGCGGTGTTCGATCCCGCCTGGCTGATGAACCCGGCCAAGGTGTTCCCGCTGGACGGGCGGATCGCGGCGTGAGCCTCAAACGGGTCGGCAAAGGCGCCGCCAAGAGCGTTGCCGAGGGGGAAGCGCCCGCCGCCCTGCCGGGCGAGGCGGCGATCAAGGCGCTCGCCGACCCGAAAATCTTCGAGCGCGGCCGCGAGGCGGCGCGCTCGGGCGCCGTCTCCGACCTCGTGCGCCGCGGCGACGTGCTCACCGCCGCGGTCGCGGGCAGCGAGGACGCGCCCTACCGGGTCACGATCCACCTGAAGGACGGTCGCGCGACCGACCTTCGCTGCACCTGCCCCTACGAGTGGGGCGACGTCTGCAAGCACGTCGTCGCGACCCTCATCGCCGCCGGCAAGCCCGGGGCGGTGGCCGAGCGGCCGACCCTGCGCCAGATCCTCGACGACCTGCCGCGCGAGTCCCTGGCGAACCTGCTCCTGCGCCGGGCCGAGGCCGATCCCGACCTCGCCGGCTGGATCGAGGTCGAGCTCGCCGTCGCCCCGGGCCGGGACGTCGTCGATCCGGCGCCGATCGCCGCTCAAGTCCGCACGTTGCTGGCCCACCGGGCGCGGAGCTACTGGGACGATTACGAATCCGCCGGTCCCTCCGACGAGCTGCAGACCCTCGTCGGGAAGGCGGTGCCGTTCCTGGAGGCCGGGGACGGGCGCAACGCCCTGCGCGTCCTCGTGGCGGTGGCCGAGCCGTTCATCGAGGAGTGGCTCGGCGAGATGGCCGAGACCGACGAGGACATGTACCTCCTGTTCGAGGATCTCGGGCGGATGATGGCCGAGGCGGTCCTGATGGGCGACCTCTCGGAGGACGAGCGCGACGACCTGTTCGAGACGGTCGAGGGCTGGCAGGCCGAGCTCAGCGACTACGCGCCCGACGGCTTCTCCCGCGTCACCGCGGCGCTCGCCGCCGGCTGGGACGCGCCGGCGCTCCAGGCCGTGCTCGCCGGCAAGGCCGAGGCGTCCCTGCCGGAGACCGAACGGGACCTCGTCGCCGTGCGCCTGCGGGCTCTCGCGGCCTCGGGACGCACCGAGGAATACCTGAACCTCGCCCGGGCCGCGGGAGACAGGGTCGCCTATGCCGACATGCTGTTGCGGCTCGATCGGGCCGACGAGGCCGTCGCCTACGCGACCGAGCACGTCGCGGCGCAGGGCCAGATCCTCGCTCTCGCCCGGCGCCTGCGCGAGGCCGGGCATGCCGACCAGGCGCTCTCCCTGGCGCGATCCGGCCTGCGCCCCGCCGACGAGGAGAGCGAAGCCGCCGGCGCCCTGGCGCGCTGGCTGCGCGACGAGGCCGCCGCGCTCAAGCGCCGGGACCTCGCCCTCGAGGGAGCCCGCGCCGCCTTCGCGGCGAGCCGCGCCCTCGACGACTACGTTGCCGCGCGCACGATCGCCGGCAAGGGCTGGGAGCCGGTCCGCGACGAGCTTCTGACGATCCTCGCCAAGTCCGATTTCTCCCACGACCGAATCGCGATCCTGCTCGAGGAGCGGCTGATCGGGGATGCCATGCGGGCGGCCGAGTTCAGCCGCGAAGATTACGTCGACGAGGACGTGCTGCACCGCCTGGCCGAGGCGGCGCTGGAGCGGGATCCCGCCTGGGTCGCGCGCTTCGCGGAGGAGCGGGCCCAACCGTTCCTGAACGGCGGCTCGTCGCGCCTCTACGAGAAGGCTGCCGCCTGGCTCGCCCATGCCCGGACGGCGTACCTTAAGCAGGGCAAGCCGGCGGAGTGGGCCGCTCGGATCGAGGCGCTGATCACCGAGCACAAGCGGCGCCACGCGCTCAGGCCTCGTCTGGAGGCGTTGCGCTGACGCGTCAGGCCGGCGGACCGAGGGAGGCGCAGCGGAAGGCACCGTAGCCGGCCTGCGCCAGGCGCTCGGCCAGAGCCGGCAGGACGATCTCGGCCTCCTCGCGCAGGGTCCAGGGCGGGTTGACCACGATGAGGCCGCTGCCGCTCAGGCGCGTCGGGTCGGGCCGGTGGATCAGCAGGTCGAGGCGCAAGGCGGGCCGGGGCAGGGCGGCGTCGAGGGCGGCGGCGAGGCGGTCGATCGCGGCGGCGTCCTTGATCGGGTACCAGGCGAGGTAGGTGCCGGTCGCCCATTTCGCGACCGCCTTCAGGAGCTCGCGGCCGAGGCGCTCGATCTCGCCCGGCACCTCGTAGGGCGGGTCGATCAGCACGAGGCCGCGGCGCTCCTTCGGGGGGATCAGGGCGGGGAGCGCCGTCCAGCCGTCGAGAGCCAGCACCTTGGTGCGCGCATCCTGGTTGTAGCGGGCATGCAGCACCGCCCCGTCGGCCGGGTGCAGCTCGACGAACACGCCCTGGTCGCCGGGGCGCAGGAACTCGCGGATCAGCGCCGGCGAGCCGGGATAGACCGTCGCGCCGTGGCGCGCCCGCACCGACTCGACCGCGGCGCGGTAGGGAGCGAGCAGCGTCTCGACCGCCTCGGGGAAGGGATCGTCGAGCCGGCCGATGCCGTCGTGCCACTCGCCGGTGCGCCCGGCCTCGTCGGCGGTGAGGTCGTAGAAGCCGAGGCCCGCATGGGTGTCGATCGCCCGGAACGGCGTCGCCTTGCGCTGGAGATGCGCCAGCACCCGGGTCAGCACCCAGTGCTTGAGCACGTCGGCGTGGTTGCCAGCGTGGAAGGCGTGGCGGTAATTCACGGATCAGAGGTCCTCGTCTCGCCGTCCCGTGATCGCAGCGTCCAGCATTCGATCGGTTCGCGACCCGGATATCGTACAGCACGACGTCATCCCGGGGCTCGGCGAAGCCGAGAACCCGGGATCCATGAACGCTGAGATGCCAGAATAGCGCGACCAGCGTCCCGCTTCACCCGGCATCGTCAGCGTTCATGGATCCCGGGTTCCGCTGTCGCGGCCCCGGGATGACGCGGAGAATATTAAAACCGTCGGGTCTGGCGATGTGCCCTACCGCCCCGCCCCCACCGTCACCTCCCCGGCGCGGCAGTTCTGGCGGGCCACCTCCGGGCAGGCGGTGAAGCCGCGCAGGTCCTTGGTGAAGCAGATCCGCACCTCCTCGAGCCGGCCCGCCTTGCAGGTGACCGACATCATGTCCGGGCGCAGGCCCGGATTGGCGGCGACGAACTGGCGGGCGATGTCGATGGGGGCGGCGCTCAAGGACTCCGCCGGCTTCGCCAGGGCGGCCGGGATCGTCACCGCGTCGCGGGCCTTGGCGGTCGCGCGGAAATAGGCCGCCGGGTCGAGGCCCGAGCAGGTGCCGTGCTGGCGCCACTCGTGGCGGGCCAGGCCCTCGCTCGGGAAGACGCCTTCGGCCACGTCCATCGCCGGACGGCTCGGGCTGCGGGAGAAGGCGCCGCACTCGCTCGGGAAGCCGCGGTCGTATTGCGGCCACAGGCCGTGGACCACGAAGCCCGGGTTGCGGCCCGTGTCGCATTGCCGGTCGTTGCGGCGCTCGCCGGTCAGCGCGCAGTAGGTCGGCGACCAGGACAGGGCCAGGACGTAGAAGTCGAACACCCCCGGCTCGCCGCCGCCGCGCCCCTGCGCGGCGGCTGGGCCGGCGGCGACGACGGCCGCGAGGGCGGCACCGACCAGCGCGCGCATCACGGCCGGGCTTCGCGGCAGGACGAGGCCGAGGCGTAGGCGTAGGCGAGGTTGCGGTCGAGGCCGTGGACGCAGAACTCGACGCCGTAGGTCATCCCGATGATGCCGAGGCTCTCGCGCACCGAGTAGTCGACGCGCCGGCGCACCCCGTCCGAGGTGGTGGCGACCGCGGTGCAGAAGCGGCGGGGATAGAAGTCGAGGCCCCAGGGCCGCCAGGCGGTGCGCTCGATGCGGTCGTAGGACGCGATCGTCAGCGTCGAGTTCCAGAACTTCGCCTCCTTCTCGGCGAACTGGTACGTGATCTTCTCCAGCACGCCGGCATCCTGGCAGCCCGGGATCTGGGCGTCGAACGGGAACTCGCGCTCCTCGGCCGGGGCGATCTCCTGGCGGGCCGAGCGGGCCTCTGCGGCGGACAGGCCGGCGGCGGTGGCGAGCCCTGCGAGCAGGGCGGCGAGGAGGGGTGTCTTGCGCATGGGCCGGTCCTTGGGCCCGGGGCAGGCGCAGGCCCGCGGGCGGGCCCGCGAGGCTCAAGCCTTCCGGGGGAATGACGGTTGCTCTCTCAAGCCTGACACCAAGCCTCCGCCCGCGCCAAGTCAAGCTTCCGGACTAGTCCGGCGGCGCTTTCGCAGGCGCCTGGTGTGCTCAGGGCACACCCGGCCGGGGCCGGCGCGCACCCATTCCCCGGGGAGCGCGCCCGCGCCGCGGTTTGCCTCGCCCCGGCGACGCACTAAGACGGGACTCACAAAGCCCGCCGAGAAGATGTCCGCCCGCATGAGCACCGAGACCGCCCCCGAGACGAAGCCCGTCGGCCCCGGCGATCAGGTGCTCCTGGTCGACGGCTCGTCGTTCATCTTCCGGGCCTATTTCCAGTCGATCAACCAGCCCGAGCGCTACAATTTCCGCCCCTCCGACGGGCTGCCGACCGGGGCGGTGCGGCTGTTCTGCGCCAAGCTCGCGCAGTTCGTGCAGGAGGGCGCCGCCGGCATCGTGCCGACTCATCTCGCCATCGTGTTCGACAAGTCCGAGGGCTCGTTCCGGAAGGAGATCTTTCCGGACTACAAGGGGCATAGACCCGACGCCCCCGACGACCTCAAGCGCCAGATGCCCTTGATGCGCGACGCGGTGCGGGCCTTCGGCCTGCATCCGATCGAGCTGCAGCGCTACGAGGCCGACGACCTGATCGCCACCTACGCCCGCCAGGCGGAGGCGCGGGGGGCAGGCGTCATCATCGTGTCCTCCGACAAGGACCTGATGCAGCTCGTCGGCGATCTCGTGCGGTTCTACGACTTCGAGTCGGGCCAGAAGGGCAAGCCGGGCTACCGGCCCGAGCGCAACCTCGACCGCGCCGCCATCCTGGAGCGCTGGGAGGGTTTGGGGCCGGAGCAGATCGGCGACGCGCTGGCGCTGATCGGCGACACCTCCGACAACGTGCCGGGCGTGCCGGGCATCGGGCTCAAGACTGCCGCGGCGCTGATCAAGGAGTTCGGCAGCCTGGAGGCGCTGCTGGAGAAGGCGGCCACGATCAAGCAGCCCAAGCGCCGCGAGACCTTGCTCGCCAATATCGACCAGGCGCGGCTGTCGCGCCGCCTCGTCGCCCTCGACGAGCAGGTGCCGGTGCCGGTGCCCCTCGACGACCTCGGCCTGCCGAAGCCCGATCCGGAGCGCCTGGTCGGCTTCCTCAAGGCGATGGAGTTCAACACCCTGACGCGCCGCATCGCCCAGATGCTGCACGTCGACCCGGAGGCGGTGCGGCCCGATCCGGCGCTTCTGCCGGAGGGCGCCGATACCGGCTTCTCGAACGGGAAGGGCGGCAGCGACGTGACGCCGTTCTTCGGGGACGCGCCGGATGCCGCGCCCGAGTCGAAGGCCGAGGTCGATCCCTTCGCCGATCTCGACCTGCCGGACGCTCCCCCGAAGCCGAAGGCGCCCGCCGAGGCGACGCCGACGACGCTGGTGGCGGCGCGCGCCGCGGAAGCGGTCAAGCCCTTCGACACCGCGTCCTACGAGACCGTCACCACGGTCGAGAGCCTGGAGGCCTGGATCGCCGAGGCGGTCGAGGCAGGGGTGGTGGCGGTCGATACCGAAACCACGGCGCTCGACGCCAACAAAGCCGACCTCGTCGGCGTCTCGCTCGCCACCGCGCCGGGGCGCGCCGCCTATATCCCGCTCAGCCACCGCGGCGGCGAGGACCTGTTCGGCGGCGGCCTGCTGCCGGGGCAATTGTCCTGGGAGGTCGTGCAGGCGCGGCTGAAGCCGCTGCTCGAGAATCCGGCTGTGCTCAAGGTCGGCCAGAACATCAAGTACGATTGGCTGGTGCTCGCCCGCCACGGCATCGAGGTCCGGCCCTTCGACGACACGATGCTGATCTCCTACGTGCTCGATGCCGGCAAGGGCTCGCACGGCATGGACGAACTCGCCCGCCGCCATCTCGGCCACCAGCCGATCACCTTCGCGGACGTCGCCGGGACCGGGCGCCAGAAGGTGACGTTCGACCGCGTCGCCCTCGACAAGGCGACGGCCTACGCGGCCGAGGACGCCGACGTCACCTTGCGGCTGTGGCGGCTGATGAAGCCGCGCCTCGCCGCCGAGCGCCGGGCCACCGTCTACGAGACCCTGGAGCGGCCGCTGGTGCCGGTGCTCGCCCGGATGGAGCGCGAGGGCATCAAGGTCGACCGCCAGATGCTGAGCCGGCTCTCCGGCGACTTCGCCCAGTCGCTGGCGCGGCTCGAGGACGAGATCCAGGAGATGGCGGGGGAAAAGTTCTCCGTCTCGTCGCCGAAGCAGATCGGCGACATCCTGTTCGGCAAAATGGGCCTGCCCGGCGCCAAGAAGACCCCGTCCGGACAGTGGGCGACGCCCGCGACCCTCCTGGAGGAGCTGGCCGGCCAGGGCCACGACCTGCCGCGCCGGATTCTCGAATGGCGCCAGCTCTCGAAGCTGAAATCGACCTATACCGACAGCCTGCAGGAGCATGCCGACCGCGGCACCGACCGGGTCCACACCTCCTTCGCGCTCGCTGCCACCACAACCGGGCGGCTGTCCTCGTCGGACCCGAACCTGCAGAACATCCCGGTCCGCACGGAGGAGGGGCGGCGCATCCGCCAGGCCTTCGTGGCGGATGCCGGGCACAAGCTGATCTCGGCCGATTACAGCCAGATCGAGCTGCGGCTCCTCGCCCACATCGCCGACATCCCTCAGCTGCGCCAGGCCTTCGAGGACGGCATCGACATCCACGCCGCCACCGCCTCGGCGATGTTCGGCGTGCCCCTCGACCAGATGAACTCCGATCTGCGCCGCCGCGCCAAGACCATCAATTTCGGCATCATCTACGGCATCTCGGCCTTCGGCCTCGCCGACCGGCTCGGCATCCCGCAGGGCGAGGCCTCGGCCTTCATCAAGCAGTATTTCGAGCGCTTCCCCGGCATCCGCGCCTATATCGACGACACCAAGAAGATCTGCCGCGACAAGGGCTACGTCACGACCCTGTTTGGCCGGGTCTGCCACTACCCGCAGATCCGCTCCAACAACCCGCAGGAGCGCGCCTCGGTCGAGCGCCAGGCGATCAACGCGCCGATCCAGGGCACGGCCGCCGACATCATCCGCCGGGCGATGGCCCGGATGGAGGGCGCCTTGTCGGAGGCGGGCCTCTCGACCCGGATGCTGCTCCAGGTCCACGACGAGCTGGTGTTCGAGGCGCCCGACGACGAGGTCGAGCGGGCGCTGCCGATCATCGCCCGGGTGATGGAGGAGGCGCCCCACCCGGCGGTTCAGCTCCGGGTGCCGCTCGCCGTCGAGGCCAAGGCGGCGGCGAACTGGCAGGAGGCGCATTGACGCGCCGCCGCCGCCGCCGCGCGCGCCAGCAGGCCAAGCCCGGGCTTGCAGGCAGACGTTTATCGTGAGGCTCTCCCTTTCCCGGATCTCCTTCGGCTGACGCTGCAGTCGTCCGGGAAAGGGGGTGGTTCAAGAGAGCCTGTTTGATTGGCCACCACAGAATCAACATCCTCCGCGTCATTCCGGGGCCGCGAAAGCGGAGCCCGGAATCCAGAGCCGCGGATGGTTCAGGATAGAGCGGAGGCCATTTCGCCTTCTTCTGAATCACCTGGGCGTCTGGGCGTGCCTGCGGCACTCCGGGCTCCGCTGCGCGGCCCCGGAATGACATGCAGGATGTCAGCTCCGTGGGCTCTAATCAAACAGGCTCATGACAGACCGCTTGGCCGTATCCGCGCCCGCCACCGTCGTGTCCCGGCGCCGCGGCGTCGGTTCCTCAGGCCGCCCGCACGGTGTCGAGGAAGCGGTGCACCTCGGCGCCGAGATGCGCCGCTTCCTGCTGCAGCTCCGAGGCCGAGGCGAGGACGCGGTCCGCGGCCGCCCCGGTCTGCTCCGCGGCCCCGGCCACGCCGGCGATGTTCGTCGTCACCTCGCCGGTGCCGCTGGCGGCCTGGTTCACGTTACGGACGATTTCCTGGGTCGCCGCACCCTGCTGCTCCACGGCGCCGGCCAGGGCGACCGTCACCGCGTCGATCTCCTCGATCCGCCCGGTGATCGCCGCGATGGCCGATACCGCCTGGTCGGTGGATCCCCGGATCCGGCCGATCTGCTGGGTGATCTCCTCGGTGGCCCGCGCCGTCTGGTTGGCCAGCTCCTTAACCTCGGCGGCGACCACCGAGAAGCCGCGGCCGGCCTCGCCGGCCCGGGCCGCCTCGATCGTGGCGTTCAGCGCCAGCAGGTTGGTCTGGCCGGCGATGCCGGCGATCATCGCCACCACGTCGCCGATGCGCGCGGTGGTGGCGCTCAGGTCGTTGACCAGCGCGGTGGTCCGCTCCGCCTCGCCCACCGCGACCCGCGCCAGGCCGGCCGCGCCCTGGACCTGCCGGCCGATCTCGATCACCGAGGCGCCGAGCTCCTCGGCCGCCGCCGCCACGGTGCCGACATTGGCCGCCGCCTGATCGGCCGCCGTCGCGACGGTGAAGGACTGGCTCGCCGTCGCGCTGGCGGCGCCGGACATGGTCTGGGCCGTCGCGCGCAGCTCCGTCGCCGCATGCGCGACCAGACCGACGATGCCGCCGATTGCGGTCTCGAAATCATCGGCCACCCGGTGCATCGTGGCGCGCCGCTGCGTCTCCGCATCGGCGCGGGCCTCGGCGGTCTCCGCCTCGAGGGCCCGGCTGCGGATGAGGTTCTGGCGAAACACCTCGACGCCCCGGGCGACGGCGCCGATCTCGTCGCGGCGGCCGAGATCCGGAACCGTCACCGCGGCGTCGCCGCCGGCCAGGCGGTTGATCACCGCGGTCATCCGGTCCAGGGGCCGGGTGATGCCCCGCACGATCACGCCCGCGCCGAGCCCGGTCAGCAGGACGATCCCCGCCATCAGGGCGGCATCGACGGCCAGAGCCCGCTTCGCCGCCGCCTCCGCCGCCTCGGCCTCCCTGGCGAGCTGCGTCACCGCCCGCGCCGGGATCGCCAGCAGCGTGTCGAGGGCCGGCACGACCGCCAGGGTGAAGTCCTCGTTGGTGAGCTTCGTCTCGTACCGGCCGGTCACCGCTGCCATCAGAGGACCGACCATCTCGCCGTAGCGGCCGCCGAAATACGTCGCCTTGGCCGCCGCCACGGCGGCAGCGAGGTCCGCGCCGTCCGGCAGCTGACCCACCGCCTGCTCCACCTGCTGGAACACCGCCTCCACCTGGCCGCGCCGGACGAGGATGGTGGTCGCTTCCTGCTCCGTCAGGGGGCGCTGGTAGGCCAGGGCCCGGGTGAGCGCGCTGGCGGCGTCGCCGGCCATCCCGCGGGCGATCCAGCCCTTGCGCCGGATCTCGATCAGGTCGGCCAGCCGATGATCGCCGGTGCGGATCGGCCGCTCGATGGCATCCGCGAGGGTGTCCATCGTCGCCAGCATCGCCGGGACATGGGCGGAGAGGTCCGTGAGCAGCTTGGGATCGCGCTCGCCCTTGGGCCGCGTCACCTGGCGATCCACCTCGCCGCGCAGCGCGCGGAGCCCCGTATAGGCCGACGCCGTCGCCTCGCCGAGGCCGGCCTTCTCGGGGCCGAGCTGGCCGAGGCGATCGAGCGCCTGGGCGATCCCGCCATCGACCTCGCCGCGTCGCGTCGCGAGCCGGGCCGCCGCCGCGGCCGCGGCCTCGCCGTCGAGCTTCAGCACCCCGACCTCGTAGCTCAGCTCGTAGCGCAGCGAACCCATGGCGGTGAGGAGCAGCTCGTCGATCTTCGCCAGGCGGGCGACCTGCTCCGACGTCGTCCAGGCCTGACGCGAGCGCAGCAGGTCGCGCCCGAATAGGCCGAGCGTGAGACACGAGAACACCACGATGATGGTGATCAACTTGGATTTGAGCGACACGATTCGTGCTTCCGGCGGGTTGGGGCGGCAGGGAATTCGGAAGAGAAGACCGGCGATCCCGTGGCGATGGGAAAGTTATCTCGGTCTATTGACGATAGGTAATAATAGTAAAATATCATCGATGGACATTAATAAAATCGGCCCGGGTCGGCTGCGGACGCGCGGCTCGTAGCGGTTAAGTGCCTCTTGCCGAATTCCTGCGGCGCCTAGGCAAGCTCGGCGAGCGAGGCCGGCGATCGGGATTTGCGTGAGGTGCGTCGATGATCGCAGGGGCGAGCGGCCCCCAGGCGACGGTGCGGGGGGCACGCCGTCAGGGCCGGAGGCGTTGTTCGACGAAGTGGACAGCCGGTCCCTCGAAGGGATGCGGATGAATCGAGGCAATGGCGCGTCGTCCGAGCCTGCTTGATCGAGAGAACCTCACTCACGCACTCGAGCGTCATCCCGGGGCCGCGGAGCGGAACCCGGGATCCATCACCGCTGACGGTTCAGGACGAAGCGGAACGCTGCCCGCCTCTTCAGGACATGTCGGCGGTTATGGATCCCGGGTTCCCGGCAAGCCTCGCCCCGGGATGGCGAGGAGAGCGGTCGATGTTTGTGCAAGATCGACGAGGGGCGCCAATCAAGCAGGCTCTCGTGCATCAGCGTGGTTCAAGCTGTCGGGCAAGTCGAGCAGACACGCAAGAGGAGCCCGTGAGTGAGGGGGAGGACGCATCAAGCCGTCGCGCAGGCCTCGACCGCTGCACCGTCGGCCCGGCGCCGCGGGCCGGACCGGCCCCGGGCGTCCCGGGTCACGCAACCGCCGTTACGCCACATCGAGCCCCAGATCGACGATCGGCGCGCTGTGGGTGATCCAGCCGGCCGAGATCAGGTCCACCCCCGTCGCCGCGACCGCGCCGACGGTCTCGCGGGTGATGCGGCCCGAGGCCTCGCTCACCGCCCGGCCGTCGATCATCGCCACCGCCTGCCGCAGGGACTCAGGGCTCATGTTGTCGAGGAGCACCGCGTCGGCGCCGACCGCCAGGGCCTCCTCCAGCTGGGCCAGGGTGTCGACCTCGACCTCGATCTTCACCAGGTGCCCGACGCCCGCGCGGGCGCGCCGCACCGCCGGGCCGACGCCCCCGGCCACCGCCACGTGGTTGTCCTTGATCAGCACCGCGTCGTCGAGGCCGAAGCGGTGGTTGGCCCCGCCCCCGGCCCGCACCGCGTGCTTCTCCAGCGCCCGCAGGCCCGGCGTGGTCTTGCGGGTGCAGACGATGCGGGCCTTGCCGTGCGGCCGGGCGGCCTCGACCAGCGCGGCGGTCGCGGTGGCGACGCCCGACAGGCGGCAGAGCAGGTTGAGGGCGACGCGCTCGGCCGAGAGGATCGCCCGGGCCGGGCCGTCGAGGGCGATCACCGTGTCGCCCGGGGCGATCGGGCTGCCGTCCGGCCGCAGGACCCGGACGCTCACCGCCGGATCAAGGAGCCCGAAGGCGAGAGCGGCGGCGTCCGTGCCCGCCACCGTGCCGGCCTGGCGCGAGACGATGGCGCCGGAGAAGCGCGCCTCGGCCGGGACGATGCTGTCGGTGGTGAGGTCGCCGGCCCGGCCGAGATCTTCCAGGAGGGCGGCCCGCACGACCGGTTCGACCAGCAGGTGCGGCAGGGAGGAGAGGGTGGTGTCGGTCATCGGATGGCCTCGAAGGGGGACGGCAGGGCATCGCCGAGGGTTTTCGCGATGGCGAAGGCTTGGCTCAGGGTGATCTCGGTCGAGCGGGGGGCGCGCTGCCCCGGATGGTCGGTCCGCCAATGGGCGCCGCGGCTCTCCTCCCGGCCGAGAGCCGCGGCGGCGACGAGCAGCCCCGCGGTCGCCGCCGCCGAGCCGGCCCGCGCCAGGGCGGCGAGGCGCACGACCGCGGATCCGAGGCCGGCGGCCTCGCGCACCAGCCCGACCTGCGCCTCCATCACGGCGCGGACCTCCGGCAGCGCCTCCGGGCCGGAGGCTTCCTCCGGGGCGCGGCCCAGGCCGGCGGGGAGCGCCTCCATGCCCTGGATGTCCGCCGCGATCGGCACCGCGAAGGACATCGCCTCGAGGAGCGAGTTGCTGGCGAGGCGGTTGGCCCCGTGCAGGCCCGTCGCCGCGACCTCGCCGCAGGCCCACAGGCCGGGCAGCGAGCTGCGCCCGCACCCGTCCACCCGGATCCCGCCCATGTGGTAGTGGGCGGCCGGCCGCACCGGGATCGGCGTGACCGCCGGATCGAGCCCCGCGGCGCGGCAGAACGCGGCGACGGTCGGGAAGCGGCGCGCGATGTCGAGGCGGCGCGCGTCGAGGAAGACCGCCTCGCCCCGGCCCGTGCGCAGCGCGATGGCCCGGGCGACCACGTCGCGGGGCGCGAGTTCCGCCCCGCTGATGCCGGCCATCACCCGGTTCCCGCCCGCATCGATCAGCACCGCACCCTCTCCGCGCAGGGCCTCGGTGGCGAGCGGCAGGGGGCCGTCGGTCGCGAGCGCGATCGCCGTCGGGTGGAACTGCACGAACTCGACGTCGCGGAGCACCGCGCCCGCCCGCGCCGCCAGGGCGAGGCCGGAGCCGGTCGCGCCCGCCGGGTTGGTGGTCGAGCGGTAGAGCCCGCCGAGGCCGCCGGTCGCCAGCACCACAGCCCGCGCCGGCAGGGCGACGGGTCCCCGCCCGGTCCGGGCGACGAGGCCGGTCACCCGGCCGGCGCCGTCCTGCATGAGCGCGCCCGCCCGCCCGACCACCACCGTCACCGACGGGCAGGCCGAGACCGCCCGGGCGAGGGCTCGCAAGACGGCTGCGCCGGTGGCGTCGCCCCCGGCCTTCACGATCCGGCGCCGGCCGTGGGCCGCCTCCAGCCCGAGGGCGAGCGTGCCGTCGGGCCCGCGGTCGAAGGCGAGGCCGAGCCCGCAGAGCCACGCCACCAGGCCGGGGCCGGCCTCGGCGACGCGCCGCGCCACCTCCGGATCGCTCAAGCCGGCGCCGGCACTGAGGGTGTCGGCGGCGTGGAGCACCGGATCGTCGTCCGCCCCGATCGCCGCCGCGATGCCGCCCTGGGCCCAAGCCGTTGCAGTGTCGGTCGCGGTCTCCGCGCCGAGCGGCGCGGCGCTGAGCAGTGTGACGGGGAGCGGCGCGAGCCGCAGGGCCGTGGCGAGGCCGGCGATTCCGGCCCCGACCACGACGACGCGATCGGCCGTCATGCCCGCACCGCCAGCATGCGCTCGACGGCGCGGCGGGCCGGGACGATCAGGTCGTCCGGCACCGTGACCTCGTGGGTCAGGGTCTCCAGGCTGCGCCGGATCTTCTCCAGGCTGATCCGCTTCATATGCGGGCACAGGTTGCACGGCTTGACGAACGCGACGTCCGGATTGCGCAGGGCCAGGTTGTCGGCCATCGCGCATTCGGTGATCATCACCACCTGCGCCGGCCGGCGCGTCTCGACGTAATCCTGCATCGCCGCCGTCGAGCCGGAGAAATCGGCTTCCGCCACCACGGCGGGCGGGCATTCGGGGTGGGCCAGCACCGTCACGCCCGGATAGGCCTCGCGCGCCTCGCGGATATCCGCTGCCGTGAAGCGCTCGTGCACTTCGCAATGGCCGGCCCAGGTCAGGATCTCGATGTCCGGCAGCTCGGCCTGGACGTTCTGTGCCAGATACTCGTCGGGGATCATCAGCACCCGCGGGACGCCGAGGGATTCGACCACGGCCTTCGCGTTGCCCGAGGTGCAGCAGAGGTCCGATTCCGCCTTCACGGCGGCGGAGGTGTTGACGTAGGTGACGACCGGCACGCCGGGGTAAAGCTGGCGCAGGCGCCGCAGGTCGGCGGCGGTGATCGAATCGGCGAGCGAGCAGCCGGCCGCCGGATCGGGGATCAGGACGGTCTTGCCCGGATTCAGGATCTTGGCGGTCTCGGCCATGAAGTGCACGCCGGCGAGCACGATCACGTCGGCATCGGTGCGGGCCGCCTCGCGGGCGAGCGCCAGGCTGTCGCCGACGATGTCCGCTACGGTGTGGAAGATCTCCGGCGCCTGGTAATTGTGCGCCAGCACCACGGCGTTGCGCTCCCGCTTGAGCGCCTGGATCGCCGCCACGTCCGCGGCGAGGGCGGGCCACTCGATCGCCGGCACGTGGTGGCGCACCCGCGCGTAGAGTTCCGCCTGGGACGGGATCCCGGCCCGGTCGAGGGGTGCCGCATCCATTCTCGCCTCCCGATTTATGCTCAAAATGAGCATTTGCCCGGCTAGGCTAATTCCCGGATCCCGGCCTGTCCAGATATGTTGGATCTGAGCATAAGTGCGGCAGGGCGACGCGGTCCGGCCGTGCCGTGGCAGTCAGCCCGTCCGGCTCGACGGCAGCCGCAGGCCCGGGGCGGGGCGTTCCAGCAGCACCTCGCGCCGGAAGCGCATCAGCCGGGCGGGCCGTCCGCCGGTCTCGGCGGTGACGGATTCCGTCTCCTCGACGAGGCCTTGCTGAGCGACGAGCCGGCGGAAATTCTGCTTGTGCAGGAGGGCGCCCGACAGGGCCTCGACCACGCGCTGGAGCTGTCCCAGGGTGAAGGCCGGCGGCATCAGCTCGAACACGACGGGCCGGTACTTGATCTTGCCGCGCAGGCGCGAGAGGGCGGTGGCGAGCATGCGGCGGTGGTCGAAGGCCATGGGCTGGCCGGCGAGCCCGCGGATGTCCTCCCCCTCGGCGCCCGCCTCCGGCACCAGGCCGGCCTCGAACAGGAGCTCGTAGCGCTCCAGCACCCGCTCCTCGTTCCAGCCGCTCCCCGCCGCCCCGAAGGTCAGGCCGATCCGGTCGCCGCGGCGGCGGCGCTCCTCGGGATCGCGGACGGCCTCGGCCCAGGCGTCGAGCCGGTCACCGATCGCGTCGAGGGCGGCCGGCCGGCCGGCCCGCCAATCCTCGTAGGGGAAGTAGCGGTACCAGCTCTGCCAGACAGAATCCGCGGCGGGCCGCGCCTCCCGCACCAGGGCGAGGTAGGCGACCGAGAGGGCGTGCTGCCCACCCTCTCCCTCGGCCCCGGGCCCCTCGTCCGATCGCCGGCGGTTGCGGTCGCCGAAGGTGTAGAGCTGCTCGACATAGCCGAGGCTCTGGCCGGTCTGGCGCTCGACCCAGGCCCGCAGGCCCCGCTCCAGGGTGGGATGCGCCGGCTCCAGGGGACCTGCCGGCAGGCCCTCGCCCCGGCCCTCGGGCTGGCCCGCCACCGGCACGGTGAGGACGCGCGGGTCGTCGAGGGTCGCCGCCAGGATGACGGCGGCGAGGCCGACCTGAGGCGCCGATGCCGTCCGTTCCGCCTCGCTCATCGTCCCGCTCTCCCGATCCGGCGGGGGCTTACCATGGCCGGCGAGGGCAGGCAGGGTTTTGTCAGATCGTTGCGATGCGGCGCGCCTCGATCCGCGAGGCGGCGGCCTGCACGGTGACCGCGTAGTGATCGCCCTGCGTGACGTCGAGAATGCTGCGGGTCCGGTAGGCGACGACGTTCACGCCGCCGGCGTGCCGCAGGCTGTCATACAGCAGGCCGTGCCCGCCCGCCGCCCGCACGGCCTCGCCGAACCCCTGCGACGCCGCGTAGTCCTGAGGGTCGAGAATCCCTGGCGGATCGGACGGGACCGCTCCGCGCAGGTCGCGGTAGCGGCCATCCAGCCGCGCGGTATAGGCCCGGTAGGTCCGCGTCAGCTCGGGCAGACTCGTCGCCACCGCCTCGCGGCGCAGATGATGCCCGACCTCCGCCACCGCCGTGCGCAAGGTCGCGGCGGCGTACCAGGCGCCGAGATCGCCGCCGTTGAAGCGTAGGCCGCCGGGCGCCACGTGCAGGAACGACGCCATCACGATGCTGGCATTGGGCCGGCCGTAGACCCACTCCGCTTGGGGCAGCCGGGCCAGCCGCTCCGCCACCAGGCGGTCGTTGGTCCAGCCCGCCAGCTCCATCACCGCCGCGAGGTCGGTGGCGGTCGCGACGGTGTCGAACAGGCCGATCGGCGGGAAGCGCGACGGGATCAGCCGATAGGTCGGGTGCGGCGCCGGCACGTCGGTCGCGACGGGATCGGTCACGCAAGCACGATGTCGGCGTCGGTGGAGGGAGCGGTGTCGCGGTCGACAGCGTTCGGCGCCAGGAAGAGCCCGCCGCGGGCGGCGTCGAGGAACCGGCGCACGGCCATCAGCCCGTCCTGCGTGCCGCCCGTCACCAGGGCGAGCGGCGCCTGGCCGCCGAACAGCGGCGCCCGGTGCGGCCGCCGCAGCCAGGCGATCCCGTCCCGCTCGTCGGCGTGCAGGATGCCGAGGGCCTGATGGATGCCGAGGAGCGCCGAGATCCGCGTCAGCACGTCGACGCCGAGGGTGACGTCCTGGTGCTCCCGCGCGGCCTTGAGCCAGCCGTAATAGGTCGAGCGCGACGGCAGGCCGAGGATCAGCAGGCGCTCGCCCTCGCCCAGGGTCCAGAGGTCCGCGATGGCCGTGAAGGTCCGCAGGGCCGGTCCGCTCAGGCGGCGCCGGTTCGCGGTCGAGAAGCGGTCCGCGTCGAGACGGGCCGGGCCCGCATCGATCGTCGGAATCGGCCGGGCAGAGGGCCGGGCAAGCGCGGGGGCCATGGCGGGACTCCAGTCTGGATCAAGATATAGTCCAGATCCGGACAACAGCAAGCCGAGTCCGCGATTTCTTCAGGCCGGCACCCGCACCGTCGCCCTGAGGCCCCCGAGCGGCGAATCGTGCAACGCCACGTCGCCGCCATGCGCCCGGGCGATGTCGAGGGCGATGGCGAGGCCGAGGCCCGATCCGCCGGCATCCTGGCGGGCGTCGTCGAGGCGCACGAAGGGCTTGAACACCTCCTCGCGCAGCTCAGGGGGAATGCCCGGGCCGTCGTCGTCGATCGAGACGGCGAGCCAGCGCGCCTCCTGGCGGGCGGTGATCGCGATGGTGTCGCCGTAGCGGGCGGCGTTGGAGGCGAGGTTGAACAGGCAGCGCCGGAACGCGTCGGGCCGGACCGTCACGGTCGACTGGCCCTCCAGCGTCACCTCGGAGACGTGGCCGCCCAGACGCTCCACGTCGGTGCGCACGTCCTCGAGCAGCGCCCGCAGGTCGATCGCCGCGGCCGGCTCGCCGGAATCGCCCTTGGCGAAGGCGAGGTAGGCCTCCAGCATCCGGCTCATCTCGTCGACGTCGCGCTGCAGGTCGTCGATCTCGGGCGTCTGCGGCAGCAGCACCAGGGAGAGCCGGAAGCGCGTGATGATGGTGCGCAGGTCGTGGCTCACCCCGTTGAGCATCGTGGTGCGCTGCTCCATCGCCCGCTCGATGCGCCGCTTCATCTCGATGAAGGCGTGGCCGGCCTTGCGCACCTCGCGGGCGCCGCGGGGGCGGAAATCGAGCTCGCGGCCCTTGCCGAAGCTCTCGGCCACGTCGGCGAGGCGCAGGATCGGCCGGATCTGGTTTCGCAGGAACAGGATCGCGACGCCGAGCAGCACCATCGACGAGCCGCCCATCCAGAGCAGGAAGATGTGCGAGTTCGAGGCGTAGGCCTGGCTGCGCCGCGCGATCACCCGCATCACCCCGCCGGGGATCTCGACCCGGATCTCGATCAGGCTGGAGCGGCCGACCGTGTCGATCCAGAACGGCCGGGCGATCTGGCGGCGCAGCTCGTCCGACAGGGCCTCGTCGAGGAGCGAGAAGAACGGCCGCGGGCCCGGCGCCGGCAGGGCGACGCCCTCCAGGATGTCGACGTCGAGGTTCAGCCGCTCGCTGGCGATCCGCTCCAGGGTCTCGGAACCCTTGTCCTGGGGATAGCTCTCGTAGATGTCGATCAGGGCGGCGACGTCGGCGGTGACGGCGGCCGAGAGGCGCCGCGTCACCAGCTGCCAGTGCCGCTCCATGAAGGTGTAGGCGATCACCGATTGCAGCAGCACCATCGGGGCGATGATGATGATGAGCGAGCGGGCGTAGAGCCCCTTCGGCAGCCGGTCGCCGATCAGGCGGCCGAGCCGGCGCCAAGCCCGCCGGGGCGCCGGCATCGTTCCGGCGAGGGTCGGGGCGGGCATCGGCCTGAGCAGGTTTCGCAAAAGTGGCCTCCGGTTTTGCGATAAAAACCTGCGGCAAAGAAATCTGAGCCGACCTGCGTCGGCGTACCGACGTAGGTCGGCTCAGTCCAGGACCAGGCGGTAGCCGACGCCGCGCACCGTCTGCACGTAGCGCGGATTGGCCGGGTCGTCCTCGATGCGCCGGCGCAGCCGGTTCATCTGCACGTCGACGGTGCGCTCGTTGGCGGCGCCGTTGGTGCCGGTCAGCGCCTCGCGCTCGACATTGCCGCCGCGGGCCAGCGCCAGGATGGTCAGGATCTCGCGCTCGCGCTCGGAGAGGCGGATCGCCTCCTCGTCGCGGGTGAGCTCGCCGCGCTCGATGCGGAACTGGAACGGCCCGAAGCGCACCGCGTCGAGGGGGGCGGCCGTGCCGTCGGCCGGTCCCCGGGCGCTGCGGCGCAGGATGTTGTTGAGGCGCAGGATCAGCTCCCGCGGCTCGAAGGGCTTCGGGAGATAGTCGTCGGCGCCAATCTCGAGTCCCGTCACCCGGTCGTTCGGGTTCGAGCGGGCGGTGAGCATCAGGATCGGCACCTGCGAGGTCAGGCGGATCTGGCGGGCATAGTCGAAGCCGGTCTCGCCCGGCATCATCACGTCGAGCACCACCGCGTCGAAGACGAGGCTGCGGCCCCGCGCCCGCGCCTCGGCGGCGCTGGCGGCCGCGGTCACCCGGTAGCCGTTCTCGCCGAGGAAGCGGGCGAGCAGGTCGCGCAGGCGGCGGTCGTCGTCGACTACCAGGATGTGGGGGGCGTGGTCGGGCAGCTCGGCCCGGACGCTGAGGGCGGGGCCGGCGCTCACGAACGGGCCTCGCTCTCGGCCGCGGCTTCGCCGCCGGCGATGAGCCGGCGCACCGCCGCGCGCTCCTCCGGCTCGATCATCGCGAGCAGGAACCGGCTCGCCGGCTCGCGCAAGCCTGAGCCGGCCTCCTCCAGCGCCCGGCGGACCCGCCGGCCCTGGACGCCGGCGAGGCGATGGGCGAGCTGCCGGCCTTGCGGCGTGCAGGTGAGGAGGCGATGGCGGCGGTCGCTGGTGCCCGTCCGCTGCGCGATGTAGCCCTGCTCGATCAATTCCTTCAGCACCCGGTTCAGGCTCTGCTTGGTGATCCGCAGGATATCCAGGAGTTCGGCGATGGTGAGGCCGGGATGGCGGTCGACGAAGTGCAGCACCCGGTGGTGGGCGCGGCCGAAGCCGTACTCGGCGAGGATCCGGTCGGGATCGGCGACGAAGTCGCGATAGGCGAAGAACAGCAGCTCGATCAGGTCGTAGGCCGGCGCCTCGCCGTCTTCAGAGAGGTCTTGCCCGCCGAGGTCTTGCGCGGGCGCGTCCGGGGAGTAGCCTACCTCCGGCAGGTCCTCGTTGGCGGCGTCCGGGATGGGGGCCGGACGGGTCCGGGCGGCCTGGGTCACGGGTCGCACCTCTTCGCGGAAGCGGGGCTTCGCGGGCCCTCGTCATTTATGTCAGTCTTGTTGACATATCTCAGCCCCATTGATACCCGTCAACCCCGCCGGCGAAACGAACGTACGCCCCGCGCCCCGCTCAAGCACGAACGTTGCGCGAGAACCAGCCAGGCGGAAACGAACGCATACGAGGATCATCGTCATGTCCGTCATTCCCTTCGACCAGCGTGAAGGCCACATCTGGGTCGACGGCCGCATGGTGCCGTGGGCGGACGCGAAGATTCACGTACTCAGCCACGGCCTGCACTACGGCTCCAGCGTGTTCGAGGGCGAGCGCGCCTATGGCGGCGAGATCTTCAAGTGCACCGAGCATTCGCAGCGCCTGCGCCGCTCGGCCGAGCTGCTCGACTTCGAGGTCCCGTACTCGGTCGCCGAGATCGACGCTGCCAAGCGCCTGGTGCTGAAGGAGAGCGGCCTCCGGGACGCCTATCTCCGCCCCGTCGCCTGGCGCGGCTCGGAGATGATGGGCGTGTCGGCGCAACACAACACCATCCATCTCGCCATCGCGGCGTGGGAATGGCCGAGCTACTTCGACCCGGCGACCAAGATGAAGGGTATCCGGCTCGACCTCGCCGATTACCGCCGGCCCGATCCGCGCACCGCGCCGTCGGCCTCGAAGGCGGCCGGCCTGTATATGATCTGCACGATCTCCAAGCACCGGGCCGAGAACAAGGGCTACGCCGACGCCCTGATGCTCGACTGGGAGGACAACGTCGCCGAGTGCACCGGCGCCAACGTGTTCTTCATCCAGGACGGGGTGATCCACACCCCGACCGCCGACCGCTTCCTCAACGGCATCACCCGCCAGACCGTGATCGATCTGGCGAAGCGCCGCGGCTACGAGGTGGTCGAGCGGCGCATCCGCCCCGAGGAGATGGCGGGCTTCACCGAGTGCTTCATCACCGGCTCGGCCGCCGAGGTCACCCCGGTCTCGGAGATCGGCCAGTACCGCTTCACCCCGGCCGCGATGACCAAGACCCTGATGGACGACTACACCGCCGAGGTGCAGCCGCGGGCCAAGGCGGCCTGAACGGAGGCGGCCTGAACGGGCGCCTGAGTCTCGCCATTGCGTGAACTGAAGAGGCCCCGGGCGGGAGACCGCCCGGGGCCTCTTCGCGTGGACCGCCGTGGTTTCCGGGGACAAGCCGTGCCTGCGGCGCTCGGACCGGGAACGCGGGCCGGGGCTTCCCCGTTGTCTGGCTGGAACATTCAGAGAACACGAGCACTCTCATGACCGCCAAGACCAAGCAGGCCGAGACCGAGCACCACGAGACCGAGAACCCGAAGCAGGATCCGAAGGACACCTCGAACCGCATCAAGGACCCGAAGGACTGGACCACCGGCTCCGAGCCGATGACCGGGGCGCAGGCCTCCTACCTCAAGACCCTGGCCGAGCAGGCCAAGGACGAGGACGCCTACGATCCCGACCTCGACAAGGCCGAGGCCTCGCAGCGCATCGACGCCCTGCGCAAGGAGACCGGCAAGGCCTGAGGCGGCTCGCGTCCCGCCGCGCGGGGCGCGATGTCGTTCGAGACTATCGGCGAGGCGCCGCTCCCTCTCTGCGACGGGGGAGCCGCGCCTCTTCTTTTGCATGGCGCGACCTCGAAGATCAGGCTTACCCTGCGTCCGGCGCGGCCCGAATCGAGGTGCCTGCCCGGCGATGGCGAGCGCGGTGTCGGATTAGCCCGTCGGATTAACCCTCGGTGAGGGGGTCTCGCCTATAGTCCGGCGCGGCGGACCGGGAGAACTCGACGTGCGTGGCAGATCGCGGGTGACGGAGGCGCTTCGCCGCTTCCGGCGTGAGCAATCCGGCGCGACGGCGATCGAGTACGCGCTCATCGCGACCTTGATCTTCCTCGCGCTGACGAGCGCGCTCGCCGTCTACGGCAGCACGGCCGGCGGCCTCTACAGCAACCTGAGCAACAGCATCGGCACCGCTTTGCGCTGAGGGCCGGATCCTCCGCCCGTCACTCCGCCGCCAGCCCGAGATTGTCCAGGCATTGCCGGATCTGCCCGGCCAGGATGTCGGCCAGCGGGTTGGGCTCGCCGGAGCGGTGGCGCATCAGCCCGATGCGGCAGGCCGGCAGGGCGGCGAAGCCCTCCTGCGGCCCGAGCACCCGCATGCCGGGGCGCAGCGCGCTCTCGGGCAGCACCGAGACGGCGAGCCCGGCCAGCACCGCAGCCCCGACCGCGGTCGAGTTCCAGCTGACGAACAGGATCCGGCTCTGCCGGCCCCCGCGCTCCAGCGCCTCGATGGCCGCCCGGCGCCAGTTGCAGGCCGGCCGCCCGAGGGCGAGGGGCACCGGCTGCTCGGCATGGACGGCATGGCGGCTCGACGTGACCCAGAGCAGCGCCTCGGTGCGGATCGTCTCGATGGTTCGCCGGCCCTTGTCCTTCGTGGAACCCTTGGCTTCGGTGACGATGGCGAGGTCGATGTCGCCGGCGGCGATCCGCTCGGCCAGCATGTCGGTGGGCTCGCAGATCACCGTGACCTCGGCCCGCGGATGGGTGCGGGCGAAGCGCCCGAGGATCTCCGGCAGGTAGCGGTCGACGTAGTCGTCCGGCAGGCCGAGGCGCACCCGGCCGGCGAGGTCGCCCTCGTCGAAGGTCGCCAGGCACTCGGTCTGCAGGCGCACGATGCGCCGGGCGTAATCGAGCAGGCGCTCGCCGTCGTCGGTCATCCGCGCGCCGCGGCCGGCCTTGGCGAAGATCTCGCGCCCGACCCGCTCCTCGAGCCGCTTCATCTGCATCGAGACGGCGGACTGGGTCTTGTTCACCGCCTCCGCCGCGCGGGTGAACGACCCGCTCTCGGCGATCGCCACCAGGGTCCGGAGCTGGTCGATGTCGAGGGGATGCACCGGGTCGCTCCATTATCAATCCGCGTGATGTGACACATCTCAATCATTCGCTCAACGCATCGACCGAGCTAGGCTATGACGGTGGGGCGGATGAGCGCGGCCGGGCCGGGACGAGGCCCAGGATCAACCCCATGACGAGGCATGCCGACACGCTCCCGCCGGAGACCACGATGACGATCAGTTTCGCCCCCCTCTTCGGTGTCCTCTCGCTGGCGCTCGGCGCCGGTCGCAAGGCCGCGCAGATCGTGGCCCGGATCGTCACCCTGTGGATCCACCGCCGCGCCGCCTACCGCCTCGCCGAGCTCGACGACCGGGCGCTGAAAGACATCGGCCTCACCCGCAACGACGTGATGGGCGTGCTCGACCTGCCGTTCGCGCAGGACCCGACCGTACCCCTGGTGCATCGACGCCGCGCGCGGCGCCAGCCCCCGCCGCCGGCCGTGACCGTGCGGCTCGCCGCTCGCGACGGGCGCGCGGTGGAGGGGCGGGCGCGGGAGGCGTGAGGCGCCTCTTCTGACCAGATGACGTCGAGAAATGAGGCGCGGGATTCCTCTTCCTCTGCGGGGAGATGGGATCCCGTGCCCGTTTTGGTGGGCGCCACGAGAGTTGCCACCCTCCATGTCATCCCGGGGCCGCGCAGCGGAACCCGGGATCCATAACCGCTGAGATTTCAGAGAGAGGCGGAACGCTGGTCGCCTCGTCCGGCACCGGCAGTCCTCGAAAGCGGAGCCTACACCGCTCGCCCGCAGGATGTCGGCGCGCCGCGCGCCTTCATCCCGCCCTATCCTACCACCCACGCCACCGGCAGCTCCTCGACGCGGCGGATCGCGGCCGAGCCGCGCACGGTCAGCGGCCGCTCCAGGCGCAGATCGGGCAGCCTCGTCAGCGCCCGCAAACCCTCCTCCAGCTCGATCCGGGCCAGGGCCTCGCCGAGGCAGCGGTGCACCCCGCCGCCGAAGACCACGTGCCAGCGCGGATGGTCGGTCCGGCGGATGTCGAAGACGTCCGGATCGGCGTAGAGGGCCGGGTCGCGCATCGCCGACAGGGTCGAGATCGAGATCAACGCGCCGGCGGGCAGCACCGCGCCCTCGAGCGGGATCTCGGCCAGGGCGAAGCGCGGGAACGAGCCGACCGCGGGCTCGAAGCGCAACGCTTCGGCCACCGCGCCCGGGATCAGCGCCTCGTCGCGGCGGACCGCCTCCCACTGGTCCGGATGCGCGAGCAGCAGCCCGGCCTGGATCGCCAGCGCCGCGCGGGTGGTGTCGCTGCCCGCCACGATCAGGGAGACGATCTGCATGCGCGCCTCCGCGGCGGCGTCCGGATCGTCCTCGGCGATCGACGGCAGCAGGGCGGAGATCAGGTCGTCCCGCGGGGCGCGGCGGCGCTCCGCCACCAGGTCCTCGACGTAAGTCATGAGCCGGTGCGCCGCCTCGTCGGCCTCGGGGTAGTCCTGCGGCCCCCAGGCTGAGGTGAGGGCGCGGGACATCGCGTAGACCCACGCCGTGAAGGCCGGCACATCCTCCTCGGGCAGGCCGAGGATCATCGCGATCGCCCGGGCGGGGAGGGGGGCGGCGTAGTCGGCGAGCAGGTTCATCCGGCCGCGCGAGCGATGCTCGTCCACCAGCCCCTCGGCGATGGCGCGGATGCGCGGGCGCAGGGCCGCCACGACCTGGAACGCGAAGGTGCGGGCGATCGGCGCGCGCCGGCGCCGGTGGACCTCGCCGTTCGACAGGAGCACCGTCTGCCGGAAGAACTCGTAGAGCGGCCCCGCCGTGATGCCGCGCGCCCGAGCGAATTCCGTCTCCACCTGCCGCGTGCGCGGATCGGTGACGAGGGCCTGGACGTCCCGCGCCCGCAGCAGCATGACCACGCCGTCGTCGGTTCGGATGCAGGGCGCCGCTGCGCGGTGGCGCGCGAGCACGGCGTGGGGATCGGCCTCCAGCTCGGCCCGCGGGACGAGTGCGAGATCCGCCGGGGCGGCCGTGTGCGGGGATCCGGCCATCGTGGCCCTCCTCAGTGCGATCCGGTCGCTATCATGAACCGGACCGGGTCGGATTCCAGCCTGCGCGTCGTGACGGATCTCGCGCAAGGCCGGGCGATGTGAGTCCCGGCCTTTACCGCAGCGTCCACTGCCGTAAGCTCGGGCGGCAAAAGTCTTCAAAAAATCGCTCGGGGCGGCACCACGCGGGGAGGACGGCATGGTCAAGATCTTGGCGGGTCTGCGCATCGTCGAGGGGTCGGCCTTCGTCGCCGCACCGCTCGCCGGCATGACGCTGGCGCAGATGGGCGCGGACGTGATCCGGTTCGACCGCATCCGCGGCGGGCTCGACCATGCGCGCTGGCCGGTGACCGACCAGGGCCGCAGCCTGTTCTGGGCCGGACTCAACAAGGGCAAGCGCAGCCTCGCGGTCGACATGGCCACACCCCGCGGCCAGGAGGTGGTGACCCGCCTGATCTGCCAGCCCGGCGAGGGCAACGGCATCTTCCTCACCAACCTGCGGGTGCGCGGCTGGATGGACTACGACTCACTCCGAAAGCACCGCGAGGACCTGATCATGATGTCGGTCACCGGCGACCGCCATGGCGGGCCGCAGGTGGATTACACCGTCAACCCGGCGGTGGGTTTTCCCGGCGCCACCGGGCCGGAGGGCTCGGCCGAGCCGGTCGGCCACGTGCTGCCGGCCTGGGACTGCATCACCGGCCAGCAGGCGGCCCTCGGCATCCTGGCGGCCGAGCGCCACCGCCGCCTCACCGGCCGCGGCCAGGTGGTCGAGCTCGCGCTCAAGGACATGGCGCTCGCCATGCTGGGCAATCTCGGCATCATCGGCGAGGTGACGGTGAACGGCACCGACCGCCCCAAGGTCGGCAACGCCCTCTACGGCGCCTACGCCCAGGACTTCACCTGCCGCGACGGCGAGCGGGTGATCGTGGTCGCCCTGACTCAGAGGCAATGGGACAACCTCCAGGCTGCGACCGACACCAAGCCTGAGATGGACGCGCTCGCCGCCGAACTCGGGGCCGACTTGGCGCGCGAGGGCGAGCGCTACACCCACCGCCACCGCATCACGGCTGTGCTGGCCCCGTTCTTCGCGAGCCGCCGGCTCGACGAGTTCGCGGGCGACTTCCAGGCCCGCAGCGTCACTTGGTCCCGCTACCGCTCCTTCCGTCAGGTCGTCGAGGAGGATCCGGATTGCTCGACCGACAACCCGATGTTCTCCCGCCTGGAGCATCCGGGGATCGGGTCGTACCTGACCCCCGGCAACCCGATCGTGTTCTCGGATGTCGAGCGGGTGCCGCCGACGCGGGCGCCGAGCTTAGGCGAGAACACCGACGAGATCCTGTCGGAGATCGGGTACAGCGACGGGGAGGTGGCGCGGTTGCACGATGATGGGGTGGTGGCGGGGCCGCGGGGATGAGGGTGGTGGTGTCTGGTTGCTGCGAAAGACGCCGCGAGTGAGCGCCATACGGTTCGCACGGCAGGCGGCGGGGAGCTGACTCTAACCAGTTTGACTGTGCGAAGGTCTGCCCGAGGTGGGAAGCGGACCAGTGACTGACGCTGCGAAACAAGGCTGCTCCTTGGTGCGTTTCGTCATCATCAATCCCAGCCCGGAGACGACGATGAACCGATCCCTTGCTCTCGCCCTGGTCGCCAGCCTCGCTTTCAGCGGCGCTGCCCTCGCCAAGGACCAGCCCGGCGCGGACTGGATGACGAAGGCGGACCTGAAGAAGCACATGGAGAGCGAGGGCTACAACGCCATCGTGGTCGGGGCCGACGATGGCCATTGGGAAGGCGAGGCCGTCAAGGATGGCCGCATCGTCGAGTTCCACGCGGACGCAAAGACAGGCCGCATAACGAAGTCCGCGCCCAAGACCGAGAACTGATGCATTATAGCCGATGCGGTTCGTCAGGTATTAGACGTAGCGCGCGGGCGGTAGCAGCAGAGAGGAAGCCATGCGCAAGACTGGCTTCCTCATTCTCTCCGCATAAATCCTGGATCTGTCGGAGCGCGTCATCAGCGCTCGCCGTTAAGACCGCGCAGAACGTGCGTTCGCCCTCATCAAGCGAGCCATCGATCCTGCTGACGACTTGAACAAGATGTGCGACGCGTTTGCTCTTAGCCATGGTTCCGAATGTGAGGTGAAGGCCGCGTTAGAAAAGACTCGATCTACAAGAATGAGGAGCCTCCTCCTATGCTGGGCAATGGCGAGTTGATCTTACGGCTCTCGCTCGCGGCCGTGCTCGGCAGCGCGGTCGGGTTTGAGCGCGAGCGGTTGCTCTGGGCTGCGGGCATCCGCACGCACATGCTCGTGTGCGTCGGTGCTTGCCTCATCATGCTGGTGTCGGCCTTCGGCTTCAACGACGTGCTCGGCCAGAAAGGCGTCGTGCTCGACCCTTCGCGGGTCGCCGCGCAGGTCGTGTCCGGCATCGGCTTCCTCGGCGCGGGGACCATCCTGTTGCGCGGCGAGGTGGTGAAGGGCCTCACCACGGCCGCGAGCCTGTGGGCGATCGGCGGGATCGGATTGGCCATCGGTGGTGGCCTCTACGTGGCTGCCATCGCCACGACCGTGATCGTGCTCGTGATCCTCGCGGGCGTGAAGCCGCTTGAGGAGCGGTATCGCGATCGGCTTCAGGTTCTGCCCATCACCCTCACAGCACGACGCGGCACGTTATCAATCGATACGCTGCAAGAGGTTGCTGGACCCCGCTCTTCGCGGGTGCGCCAGTTCATCGTGCGGCAGAGCGAGGACGACCCGGAGATGGACGAGGTCAGCATCTCGTTCGTGCGGTTGTCGCGCACCTCGGTCAACGAGATCGCCGATCGCCTACGGAAGCACCCCGGCGTCGTGAAAGTCGAGCCCGTCAAGCCGTAAGATGGAGTAGGCCGACTTTCTTCGAAGGTCTCCTACGGGTCCAGGCCGTGTGAGAACGCGGTTCTGGTGGTTAGGTAGCTGAGCGAGCGCTTGCAGCGAACACGCGCGCACGGGTGAGTTACGCCCGGATCGCCGTGATCAGCGCTCCAACCCCGACGATCTGGATCATTCTCTTCATGTTGTAGGCCAGAACCTGCAGGCTCATCTCGGTTCTGACCTTCGCCAGTGTTCGGGTCAGGAAGTGCGTCGCCCCCATCCGGGCCTTCATCGTGCCGAACGGATGCTCTACGGTCTGGCGACGGATCAGCATCGCCTCCGGCATCCTATCGAGCCGCTCCTGCATGGCATCGAGCACGCCCTCATGCATCCAACGCTTGATCCGCCTCGCCTTCGTTGGCGTGCAGCGAGGTTTGAGCTCACAACTCGAGCAAGCCGTCGGATTACTGTAGGGATCCATGGCGTCATCACCGGACTGGCGGTCGGACCGGGCGGCCCCCTTGGTCAGATGCTGGCCGGCGGGGCAGGTGTAGTGATCTTTCTCAGCGTCGTATATGAAGTCTTGTCCGGTGAAGAGACCTCGCTTGGCGTGGTTTGATGTGAGTGTCTTGGGCACGCACGGCAGGAGGCCCGTGCCTTCACACGCCAGAACTTGATCGCCGTTGAGGTAGCCCCGGTCAGCCAGCACCGTGAGCGTGGCGCATCCCGTCGCCTCTTTGGCCAGGAGCCCCATCGGAACGAGCTGGGCGCGGTCGTTGCCGATGTTAGTCACGGCGTGGGCGACGATCAGATGATGCTCGGCATCGACCGCCGCCTGAACGTTGTAGCCGACGATGCCAGTTCCCTTGCCGCTGGTGGCCATCGAGCGAGCATCGAGGTCGGTCAACGAGACCTGCTGGTCGGGGGCCTCCTCGACCTGCTGGCGCATCGCCTGCAGGTCCTTGATCTGCTCGCGCAGAGCTGCGATCTTCTCGGCGAGCCGCGTCGTTCGTGCTTCGGCGACGTCACTCGGCTGGCGGTCGGCCCGGTCCAGGGCCGCGAGATAGCGCGCGACGCTCGCCTCAACCTGCGCCAGACGCGCCTCGACCTTGGCGACGGTGAAGTTCTTGTCGCGATTGTTGACCGCCTTGAACTTGCTGCCGTCGATCGCGACCACCGCCTTGCTGAACAGGTTCAGGCGACGGCAGAGGACGACGAACTGTGCGCAGGTGGCCTGGATCGCAGGTCCATTGTTCTTGCGGAAGTCGGCCAGGGTCTTGAAGTCGGGCATCAGCCGGCCGGTCAGCCACATCAACTCGATGTTGCGCTGGGTCTCGCGTTCGAGACGGCGGCTTGACGGGACGCGGTTGAGGTAGCCGTAGAGGTAGATCTTGAGAAGTGTCGCCGGGTCGTAGGCTGGACGGCCGGTCGCCTCGGGCACGGCTCTGGCAAACCCGAGGGTGGTGAGATCGAGTTCGTCGACAAAGACCTCGACGAGGCGGACCGGGTTATCCGCTGTCACGTAATCATCGAGGCAATCAGGCAGGAGCGTGCTCTGACGACGATCATCACCGACGATGAAGCGGGACATCCCGACCTCCTCAGATCGGTGACAAGCTTAGCAGATCAAAGCGTTTTCACACAGCCTCGATCGAAAGCAGCCCTCCGCCTCGCGGGGCCGATCGGGTTTTGACTCTAAGACACCCGTTCCTCGACCGGCCGCGCCGCCACTCCGAGACTCACCGCCTCCCGCCGCTCCAGCACCCCCACCGTCCGAAACGCCAGCGCCAGCCCCACCAC